>CAYPDO010000105.1:0-10480 GCA_964409495.1 uncultured Bordetella sp. | reverse complement strand
AAGCGCCGGCGCCAACCTGCTGGCCTACCGCGTGGAGGATTTCATCCGCGGCGGTGCCAGCTTTCGCAACCTGGCGCGCCTGTCGGCCGCCGGCCTGCCGGTGGTGACCGTCACGCACGGCTCGTCCACCGCGGGCGGCGCCTATCAAACGGGCCTGTCCGACTACATCATCCTGATCCGCGGCCGCTCGCGCGCCTTTCTGGCCGGCCCGCCACTGCTGAAGGCGGCCACCGGCGAGATCGCGACTGAAGAGGAACTGGGCGGTGCCGAGATGCACACCCACATCTCGGGCCTGGGCGACTACCTGGCCGAGGACGACCGCGACGGCATCCGCATCGCCCGCGAGATCCTGGCGCAGATCGACTGGAACCGCGACATGCCGGCCGAGATCGTGCAGCCGCAGCGCCGCTACAAGCCGCCGCGCTACGACGCTGAAGAGCTGCTCGGCATCATGCCCGCCGACCACAAGCGCCCGGTGGACATGAAGCAGGTGATCGCCCGCATTGCCGACGATTCAGACTTTCTGGAGTTTGGCGAGAACTATGGCAGCGCCACCGTGTGCGGCCACATCAAGATCGAAGGCTGGCCGGTGGGCATCATCACCAACAACGGCCCGATCGACCCCGCCGGCGCCACCAAGGCCACGCACTTCATCCAGGCCTGCTGCCAGAGCAGGACGCCCATCGTGTACCTCAACAACACCACCGGCTTCATGGTGGGCAAGAGCTACGAGGAGAACGGCATCATCAAGCACGGCAGCAAGATGATCCAGGCGGTGACCAATGCCACGGTGCCGCAGATCACGCTGTATTGCGGCGCATCCTTCGGCGCCGGCAACTACGGCATGTGCGGCCGGGGTTTTGCGCCGCGCTTTTGCTTCAGCTGGCCGAATGCCAAGACGGCGGTGATGGGCGGCGAGCAGGCCGCCGGCACCATGGTGATGGTCACCGAGGCGGCCATGCGCCGCAAGGGCGAGGTGGACACCGCCAAGCTCCAGGCACTGAGCCAGCAGATCATCGAGCGCTTCGATAGCCAGATGAGCGTGTTCACCACCAGTGCACGCCTGCTGGACGATGGCGTGATCGACCCGCGCGACACCCGCGCCGTCTTGAGCAAGGTGCTGGCCACCTGCCGCGAGGCCGAGGCCCGCAAGCCCCAGCCCATGCAGTTTGCCGTGGCGCGCCCCTGACCCTTCACCGGAGAGACACAGCATGCAACTCACCCATGAACACGAGCAACTGCGCGCCACCATCAAGCGCTACATCGCCGAGCAGGTGAACCCCCATGTGGACGAGTGGGAAGAGGCCGAGATCTTTCCGGCGCACCAGGTGTTCAAGCAGATGGGCAACCTGGGCCTGCTGGGCCTGGACAAGCCGGTGGAATACGGTGGCGCGGGGCTGGACTACAGCTATGCCGCAGTGTTTGCCGAGGCGCTGGCGGACATCAACTGCGGCGGCATCCCGATGGCCATCGGCGTGCAGACCGACATGTGCACGCCCGCCCTGGCGCGCCGCGGCAGCGACGAACTGCGCCGCGAGTTCCTGGCCCCGGCGATTGCCGGCGACATGGTGGGCTGCCTGGGGGTCTCCGAGGTGGGCAGCGGCTCGGATGTGGCCTCGGTGAAGACCACCGCGCGCAAGGATGGCGACGACTACATCATCAACGGCGGCAAGATGTGGACCACCAATGGCACCCAGGCCGACTGGTGCTGCGTGCTGGCCAACACCAGCGAGGGCGCGCCACACCGCAACAAGAGCCTGATCATCGTGCCGATGAAGACCCAGGGCGTCTCCATCGCGCGCAAGCTGCGCAAGATCGGCATGGATTCGTCCGACACCGCGCAGCTGTTCTTCGACGATGTGCGCGTGCCGCAGCGCTACCGCATCGGCGACGAAGGCCTGGGCTTCAGCTACCAGATGGAGCAGTTCCAGATCGAGCGGCTGTGGGGCGCACTCAACAGCATGGGCGGGGCCCAGCGCTGCATCGACATGACCATCGAGTACACCCGCGAGCGCAAGGCCTTCGGCCGCGCGCTGCTCGACAACCAGTGGATCCACTACAAGCTGGCCGAGATGCAGGCCGATGTGGACTGCGTGCGCGCGCTGGCCTGGAGCTGCGTGGAAGACGTGGTGGCCGGCCGCGATGCCACGCGCCTGGCCACCGTGGCCAAGCTCAAGGCCGGCCGCGTGGTGCGCGATGTGGCCTCGGGCTGCCTGCAGTTCTGGGGCGGCATGGGCTACATGAACGACAGCCTGATCTCGCGCTTCTACCGCGACACACGGCTGACCAGCATCGGCGGCGGCGCCGACGAAGTCATGTTGCAGATCCTGTGCAAATACATGGGCACCTTCCCCAAGTAATCTGCCCGCGCCAAGACCACGAGAACGCCCATGACAGCAGCCACGCCCTTCCACAAGATCCTGATCGCCAACCGTGGCGAGATTGCGCTGCGCGTGATCCGCAGCGCGCGGGCGCTGGGCTACCGCACGGTGGCGGTGTACTCCACCGCCGATGCCCACGGCCGCCATGTGCGCGAGGCCGACCAGGCGGTGTGCATCGGCGAGCCGCTGCCGCGCCAGAGCTACCTGCGCATCGACGCGATCATCGACGCCGCCCGGCGCACCGGCGCCGATGCCGTGCACCCCGGCTACGGCTTCCTGGCCGAGAACGAGGATTTCGCCCAGGCCTGCCGCGATGCCGGCCTGGTGTTCATCGGCCCCTCGCCCGAGGCCATCCGCGCCATGGGCCACAAGGCCGGCGCCAAGCAGCTGATGATGGATGCCGGCGTGCCCTGCATCCCCGGCTACCAGCGCGACGGGACTGAGGGCGACCAGAGCCCCGAACGCCTGGCCGCCGAGGCCGCACGCATCGGCTACCCCGTGATGATCAAGGCCACGGCCGGCGGCGGTGGCCGCGGCATGCGCCTGGTGAGCAGCGCCGCCGACTTTGCCGCCGCGCTGGCCAGCGCGCAGAGCGAGGCGCGCAACGCCTTCGGCGACCCCGAGGTGATTCTGGAGCGCGCCATCCTCGAGCCGCGCCACATCGAGATCCAGATCTTTGCCGACCGCCACGGCCACGCCATCCACCTGGGCGAGCGCGACTGCTCGGTGCAGCGCCGCCACCAGAAGGTGGTGGAGGAAGCGCCCAGCCCGGCCGTCAACGCCGAGCTGCGCGCACGCATGGGCGAGGTGGCGGTGAAGGCCGTGAAGGCCATTGCCTACGAAGGCGCCGGCACGCTGGAGTTCCTGCTCGACCGCGACGGCAACTTCTTCTTCATGGAGATGAACACCCGGCTGCAGGTGGAGCACCCGGTCACCGAATACATCACCGGGCTCGACCTGGTGGAACTGCAGCTGCGCGTGGCGGCCGGCGAGCCGCTGCCGATCACCCAGGCCGATGTGCGTTTCAGCGGCCATGCCATCGAGGTGCGGCTGTGTGCCGAGGATGCCGATGCCGGCTTCATGCCGCAGAGCGGCCGCATCGCGCTGTGGCATGCGCCCGAGGCGCTGCGCGTGGAGCATGGCCTGGTGTCGGGCGTGGAGGTGCCGCCCTACTACGACTCGATGATCGCCAAGCTGGTGGCCCATGGCCGCACGCGGGATGAGGCGCGGCGCCGGCTGATCAGCGGCCTGCAGGACCTGGTGGCGCTGGGCGTCACCACCAACCAGGTGTTCCTGGGCCGCTGCCTGGCACACCCGGTGTTCGCCGCCGGTGGCGCCACCACGGCCTACATCGCCAGCCACCAGGCCGAACTGCTGGCGCCCGATGCCCAGGTGCTGCGCGACGCCGCCGCCGTGGCCGCCCTGGTGCTGGCCGAGACGGCGCACGACGGCACGCGCCGCCACAGCGAGCGCCGCCTCACGCACACGCTGCCGCTGGGCCTGCGCTACAGCCTGGGCGGCGCCACGCATGCCGCGGCACTCACCCAGCTGGGCCCCAACGAGTTCACCGCCCAGATCGACGGCGCCGAACGCGCGCTGCAACTGGTGGACAGCGCCCCGCACCGGCTGCGCGTGTCGCTCGACGGCGTGGTGGAGGCGGTGGCCTTCCACCGCGATGGCGCGCGGCTGCTGATGCACTTCCGCGGCCGGCCCTGGGACGTGGCCGACCACACCCGCGCCGTGGCCCAGCGCCAGGGCGGGGCGGGAGGGGATGGCAAGGTGCGCGCCTCGATGAACGGTCGCGTGGTGGCCGTGCTGGTGGCCGAGGGCGATGCCGTGCAGGCCGGCCAGCCGCTGCTGACGCTGGAGGCCATGAAGATGGAGCATGTGCATGTGGCCCCGGTGGCCGGCCGCATCACGCTGCTGGCCGTGGGCGTGGGCGAGCAGGTGGCCGCGCACCGCGTGGTGATCGAGGTCACGGCTGAAGCCGTCGCAGCCTGAATCGACGAAAGCACCCAACATGAGCGACACCCAGGATGTGCTGATCGAGCTGCGCGGCCAGGCGCTGTGGCTCACCATCAACCGCGCCGACAAGCGCAACGCGCTGCGCGCCAGCGTCATCGACGGCCTGCGCGCCGGCATCCGCCAGGCGCACGCTGACCCGGCCGTGCGCGCCATCGTCATCACCGGTGCGGGCGACAAGGCCTTCTGCGCCGGCGGCGACCTGCAACCCGGCCAGGGCTTCGTCTTCGACTTCGCGCGCCCCGACAGCGATTACGCCAACCTGCTGCGCGAGGCCCATGCGGCCACGCTGCCCATCGTGGCGCGCATCAACGGCACCTGCATGGCCGGCGGCATGGGCCTGCTGTGCATGGCCGACCTGGCCATCGCCGCCGACCACGCGCTGTTCGGCCTGCCCGAGGTGAAGGTGGGCCTGTACCCGATGCAGGTGCTGGCACTGATGAAGCGCCTGGTGGCCCCGCGGATCCTGCGCGAGTGGTGCCTGACCGGCGAGCCCTTCAGCGCCGCCGAGGCGCGCGCCAACGGCCTGCTGAACCATGTGGTGCCCGCGGCCGAACTGGATGCCAAGGTCGACTGGCTGCTGGCCCGCCTGGTCGACAAGAGCCCCACCGCCATCCGCCGCGGCAAATACGCCGAAGCCGCCATCGAAGCCATGGGCTTCGAGCAAGCCATCGCCTACATGGAAAGCCAGATCACGCTGGTGGCGCAGACCGAGGACGCGAGGGAGGGGCTGGCGTCGTTCAATGAGAAGCGCAGGGCGGTGTGGACGGGGCGGTGAGCGGCGGTCCGCCAAGCATGAGCAGGCGGTGGCGCTGGGATTTGCTGACGGACTGCCAAGCTGGCTGATACGGGGGCCGGCCGTGCATCCGTATTCGCGGCCGGCCAGGGTATCCGCGAGCGTCGCGGATGCGGTGGCCCAGATGGGCGACCTGCCGCGGCAACCTGCGCTTGACGTTCGACAGGAGCGACACGACCGGTGGTGATTACACTGTCGTCGGCGTGATGGCATTCCGAAACCCATTCCATGGGTTGGCCAGCCGGAAGTTGAGTCAGCCGGCACAAAGACGCCTCGGAAGGAAGCCTTGCCAGGATGGACAATGTCTCCCCCTCGGAATCCATTCGTGTCAATGCCGCGGCGCCGCGCGACATGCGTGTGGTCGGCATCGCTGCATCGGCAGGCGGACTGGAAGCCCTGCATGTCCTGCTCAGTGCGCTGCCCGAGACGCCGCACCTGAGTTTCGTGGTTGCGCAGCATGGCTCGCCCGCGCATGCCAGTTCGCTGGTCGAGTTGCTGGCCCGGCGCACGGCGCTGCGGGTACTCGCACTCGAGGACGCCCAGGCGCCGGAGGCGGGCACCCTCTATGTCACGCCGGCCGGCCGCAACGCGGTGTTCGCCGACGGGCGCTTCAGGTTGGTCGAGCCGCAGACTGCGACCGGTCCCAGGCCGTCTGCGGACACCTTGTTCCGGTCGATGGCCGAGGGCCTGGGCGAGCACGCCATCGGCATCGTGCTCTCAGGGACGGGAGACGACGGCGCCGCCGGCTTGCTCGACCTCAAGGCTGCCGGCGGTGTCACGATCGCACAAGACCCCACAAGTGCCCGATACGATGGCATGCCCAAGGCGGCCATCAACACCGCTGGCGTTGATCTCGTGCTGCGACCAGACGAGATCGGCCCGGCATTGCTGCGCATGGCGAACCAGGACCTCGCCGCGACCGAACTGGTCGCGCTCGACCGTGATGCCGATGCGTATGCGCAGGTGGCGCACTTGGTCCGCGTACGCACCGGCTTCCGGCTCGACGACTACAAGACCGGGACGGTGGGACGCCGCATCGTGCGGCGGATGGGTCTGCTGAACCTGCCTTCGCTGACCGCGTATATCGGGCATCTGCGCAACACCCCGGACGAGGCGCACCAGTTGGTGCGCGACACATTCATCAGCGTCACGTCGTTCTTCCGCGACACCACCGCCTACCATGCGCTCGAGACTGCCATCGGAGCGCTCGTGCGCGACGCTCAAACTGGCGTCGTGCGCTGCTGGGTGCCAGGTTGCGCCTCGGGCGAGGAGGCCTACAGCATCGCGATGCTGTTCGAGGAGGCACTGCGCACCGAGCAGCGCGCCGACATACAGTACCTGATCTTCGCCTCCGATCTTGACGATGTCGCGCTGGAGACCGCGCGTGGTGCCACCTACGCACTGAATGCGTTGGCCCATCTGCCACAGCCGCTGCGCGAACGCTACGTCGAAACGCAGGGCAGTGTCGGGCGGGTGCTCAAGAGCATCCGCAACCGCATGGTGTTCGCCCGCCAGAACGTCATCACCGACCCACCGTTTTCGCGGATGGACCTGATCAGCTGTCGAAACCTGCTGATCTACCTGACCCAGCCGGTCCAGCACCGCGTGCTTGAGGTCTTTCACTATGCGCTGAGGCCGAACGGCCGGCTGTTCCTCGGCCAATCCGAATCGGCAGACGCCCACGCTGACCTGTACGCGCCGGTCGATCCGCACGCCCGGCTTTACAGCCGCCGTGAAGGTGCAGCGCACTATGCGCTGCCGCCCGACAGGGTCGAAAGTCGCACCGTGGACACCGAGCGATCCGCTGGCATCCGGCGCGCCGAGAGCGGTGCCGAAAAGATCGGTCAGTTGGCGCTGGAGCAGTTGGTGCAGCGTTACGCACCGCCCTCATTGGTGGTGAACGACACTGGCCGCATCCTGCACTTCCAGGGTGCGCTGAAGCCGTTCCTTGACTTCCCGAGTGGCCGCGCCGAAATGCACCTGTTCGAGATGGTCGCCCCGGCCATTCGCGCCGAGTTGCAGGCTCAGGTGTACCGCACGCGCCGCGACCGCGGCGCGTCGCTAGGCACCGCTCATCCCCATCTCATCGATGACGTGCCCCACCAGGTGCGCGTGCGCGTCGAGCCGCTGGAGCGCGACACGGGCGGGCTGGTGCTGGTCTCGTTCATCGCGATGCCGGACACGCCGCCCGACGTGTCCGAACGCAACGGCCGAACGCCGGACTTCGCCATCATCACGGAGCTGGAGCAGGAACTGGCCACCGCGCGCAGCCACCTCAGTGTCGTGGTCGAGGAGCTTGCGAGCTCCAACGAGGATCTGCAGTCGATGACCGAGGAACTGCAGTCCACCAATGAGGCACTGCAGTCCAGCAACGAGGAACTGCAGACCTCCAACGAGGAACTGCAGTCCACCAATGAGGAGTTGCGGACGTCCAACGACGAGCTTCACCTCAAGTCCGGTGAACTGGAGGCCACGGCAACGCTGCTCACCAACGTCAAGCAGAGCCTGGACTTCCCATTGCTGGTCGTCGACGAGCAGCGCATGATCCTCGACGCCAACAGCGCCTGCGCCGCGCTCGTCTACCGCGACGGCCCGTTGCGGGGTCTGTCGCTCAACGCCGTGCCTTGGCGCATTGCGATCGCCGACGTCGAGCGGGGCATGCGCGAGGTGCTCGCGTCGGGCCATCGGCAGGTGCTGCAGCAGCCGGGTGACACGGGCCGGCAGTACCAGTTGCACCTGATGCCGTTTCGCCAGGGGCCGGCGCGCATCGTTGGCGTGGTGATGCTCTTTGAGGACGTGACGGCCATGCGCGAAGCGGTGGCGGCACGCCTCGACTCCGACAGCCGCTACCGCCAGGTGACCGAGTCCCTGCCTCAGCTCGTGTGGACCTGCACCGCGGAAGGCCCCTGCGACTACCTGAGTCCGCAGTGGGTGGCCTACACCGGCATCCCCGAAGCCGAGCAGCTGGGGTTCGCTTGGCTTGACCAATTGCACCCGGACGATCGCCAGCACACCATCGACCACTGGTCGCACACGGCGCAGCAGGGCCTGGATTTTGAGATCGAGTTCCGCATCCGCCGCCACGATGGCGTCTACCGCTGGTTCCACACGCAGGCCCGTCCGGTGCGTGGCGCGAACGGTGCAATCGTCAAATGGTTCGGCAGCAACACCGACATCCACGACCGCAAGTGCGCCGAGCAAGAGATCCGGGAGATGTACGCCACGCTTGAGCAGCGCGTGGCCGAGCGCACGGCCGAACTCGTGCGCACCAGCGACGCGCTTGGGGACACCGTGCGCCGGCTGGACGACCTGTACCACAACGCGCCTTGCGGCTACCACTCGGTCGACGCCGATGGACGGCTCGTCCTGATCAACGACACTGAGTTGGAGTGGCTGGGCTACACGCGCGAGGAACTGCTCGGCCGGCCAATCGCCACGCTGCTGACGGACTCGTCCCGGCAGCTGTTTGGCTCGAACTTCCCGCGCGTGCAGGCTGGCGAGACAGTGTCGAACCTTGAAATGGAGTTTGTCCGAAAGGACGGCAGCCCGCTGCCGTTGCTCGTGTCGGCCAGGCCGGTACTGGATTCGGAGGGCCGCTTTGTGCAGGGGCGTGCCGTGCTGCAGCGCACGCGTCAGCACACCCTGCGCCGCATCCTGACAGCGGCACCAATGGCCGTGCGCATCGCGCGGCTATCGGACCAGCGCGTCGTGTTCATGAATCAGGCTTACACCGAGCTCGTCAAGCGCACGCCCGAGGAGGCGATGCAGGTCGATGTGCGCCGCTACTACGTTGACCAAGCGGCGTTCGCTGACATCGCGCGCCGGCTCGGCGCCGGCGAGACAGTGCGCAACCAACTGGTGGAACTGCACCGGCCTGAAGGTCCCGATGAGCGCGTCTGGGCGCTAGCCTCGTTCATGGTCATCGACTACGAAGGCGAGCCATCGGCGTTGGCCTGGTTGTTCGACGTCACCGAGCTGCATCACGCCCGGCGTGCTGCCGAAGAGGCGAGCCGGACCAAGAGCCGCTTCCTCGCCAACATGTCGCACGAGATCCGCACGCCGATGAACGGAGTGATCGGCATGATCGACCTGGCGCGGCGAGGGCTCGAGGATCCGCAACGGCGCGACCGGCTGGACAAGGCCGCGCAGTCGGCACACCGCCTGCTGGCGATCCTGAATGACATCCTCGACCTGTCGAAGATCGAGGCCGGCCACATGCGGCTGAATCTGGTCGCCACAGACCTGAGCACATGCCTAGACAACACACGGCTGCTGTTCGAGCCTGCGGCGCAGCAGAAAGGCCTGCGCCTGGTGGTCGAGCCGGCACCGGCACTGGTGAGTCGCCGGGTACTCGCCGATGGCCTGCGACTCGGTCAGGTGCTCGACAACCTGGTGAACAACGCAATCAAGTTCTCATCGCAAGGCACGGTGCGGCTGAGTGCAATGCCGATGTCCGTTGCCGGCGGCGATGCCGCGCTCATGGTGCGTTTCGAGGTCACTGATGAGGGCCCAGGCATCGCGCCAGAGGACCAGGTCCGCGTATTCAACGTCTTCGAGCAGCTGGACGGCAGCGCCGCTCGCGCTCAGGGTGGAACCGGGCTGGGCCTGAGCATCTGCCGACGCCTCGTGGCGATGATGGGCGGCGAGATCGGCGTGCACAGTGTGCTTGGCGAGGGCAGCACGTTCTGGTTCACGGCCCGATTCGAGCCGACGCGAGCCCTATCGACGGCATCCATCGCTCCAGCCGTCGATCAGGCCATGCTGCTTCGGTCGCGTTTTGACGGGGCCCGCGTCCTCCTGGCCGAGGACGAACCCATCAACCAGGAACTCCTTTCGATCCTGCTGGAGGAGTTGGGGCTGAAGGTCGAACTGGTGCCGGACGGGCGGCAGGCTGTCGCCGCGGCCTCGCGGCAACGGTTCGACCTGATCTTGATGGACATGCAGATGCCGCGCTTGAGCGGCGTCGAGGCAACCGTAGAGATACGTCGCGGCGGACCCAATCAGCACACGGCGATCGTCGCGCTGACAGCAAATGTCTTTGACGAAGACCGCCAACGATGTCTGGAAGCAGGCATGACTGACTTCATGACAAAGCCGATTTCGCCGGAGGAACTGCCGGGACAACTGCTTGCGCTGCTAGGCTGCGCGCCGCCGATGAAGACAAATTGAGTGCCCCGCCACCCGAACACGTGATGGTTCCTCGGCGTCCCGAATGCGCCGTACTGCTCTGTGCGACACCCACGAAACGCGGTGACCAGACCGTGCCGAAAGCGGAACTGTG
>CAYPDO010000104.1:0-10542 GCA_964409495.1 uncultured Bordetella sp. | reverse complement strand
CGATGGCGATGGCGATGGCGATAGTGATGGCGGTGGCTGAGCCCGGCACCGGTGCCGGGTCAGACGGCCAGCGTCATCTGGTCGAGCACGCGGCGCACGCCGGGTGTGGCCCAGGCCGAGTTGGTGGCGGTATCGCGTTCGGCCCAGCTGTGCACCGGGCCTGACAGCGTCACATCGCTGCCGTGCACGTCCACGGCAATGCGCCCGGCATCGGCGATCGCGCTGCGCAGCAGCGCAGCCTCGATGTCGGCCTTCACCGCCGGCACCTGCAGCGTGGGCCGGATGCTGATCTGGTTGGTGACGCCGGTCACGCCCAGCAGGTGGCGCACGCTGCTGGCAGCGGCCTGGCGCTGGAACTGCCAGTCGACATCGCCCGCCAGCGTGACCCAGCCCCGCTCGACCATCACCTCGATGGCGCCGGCGGGCAGCGCGGCCGTCCACGCCAGCACGTTGTCCACCGCCGAGGCAATGTCGCCATCGGTGCGCAGGCTCGGGCTGGCCAGCTGCACCTTCAGGTCGGTGCTCATGGCCAGCACGCCGGCCACGCGCTGCGCGGCACGCTCGGCGCTCCACTTCTCGGCATAGCTGTCCACCTGGCCGGACAGCGTGACCACGCCGTCCTTCACCGCCACGCCGATACGGGCGGCATGCACCGAGGGCTCCCATTCGAGTTCGGCGCTCACGTCCTGCTGCAGTTGTGTGTCGGTCTTCATGCGGGTTCTCCTTGCAAACTGAAGTTCAGGCGGTTCAAACCACCAGGTTCATGCGGTCGACGACATGGCGCACACCGGCCGTGCCCCAGGCCGAGCGGGTGGCCAGCTCACGCTCGGCCCAGCTGTGCACGGTGCCCGACAGCGTCACGTCGCCGCCATCCACCGCCACATGGATGGCCTGGGCATCGGCTGTAGCACGGCGCGCAAGCGCGGCCTCGATGTCCGACTTGACATCCTTGGCCGCCAGCGCCGGCTGGACCGCGATCTGGTTGCTGACCCCGGTCACGCCCAGCAGGTAGCGCACGCTGTCGGCGGCGTCCTGGCGCTGGAACTGCCACTCCACGGTGCCCGACAGGGTGAGCCAGCCGTTCTCGACCAGCACCTTCACGGCATCCGGCGGCAGCGCGCTCATCCAGCCCAGGATGCTGCGCGCCGAGGCGGCGATGTCGGCATCGGTGCGCTGGCCCAGCGCCGACAGCTTGACCGTCATCGCCACGGCCAGCGCATGCACGCCGCTCACGCGCTGCACGGCCTGCTCGGCATGCCACTTCTCGGCATAGCTGCTCACCTCGCCGGCCAGCGTCACCACGCCATCCTTGACTTCCACGCCGATCTGCGCGGCATGCACGGCAGGATCCCAGCCCAGCTCGGCCATCACGTCGTGCTGCAGTTGCGAATCGGTCTTCATGGTGGTGCTTCCAGTGCGTGGCTGAGGCCGCGATGCTGGGCCGCCAGGCTGGCCTGGTCTGTGCGACAGCGAACGCGGCGCGCGTGTTCGCTGCCGCACAGTCGGCCGCGGCCATCCTGCGTAGCCTGCGGGCTTCGATGCCCTCGCGACCCGATGAACAGGCTCTTCACCCAGGGTTTCAGCCGCTTTCTGCGCCGCCGCCGCGCCAGGGCGCACTTCGAGCGCCGGCCGCTGCTGCACAGCCTCACCGCCACGCCGGCCACCGTGCCGCCACTGCCGGGCGCCGCCGCAGCAACCCTGGGCCAGGCCCTGCTCGACGCCGCCCGCGGCACGCCCGCCGAGGCCCTGGCGCGCCTGCAGTCGCAGGCCGATGGCCTGAACGCCGCCGAGGCCGCGCGGCGACTGGCCCGCGACGGGCCCAACGAGGTGCCGCACGAGGCGCCGCTGCCGGGCTGGCTGCGCCTGTGGCGCTGCTACCTGAACCCCCTTCAACCTGCTGCTCACCGCGCTGGCCGGGCTGTCGTTCTTCAGCGCCGACAGCAAGGCCACCGTGGTCATCGCGGTGATGGTGGCGCTGTCCACCGGCATCCGCTTCGTGCAGGCGGGCCGCTCGCACCGTGCCGCCGAGGGCCTGCGCGCGCGGGTCACCAACACCGCCAGCGTCATGCGCCGTGGCGCCGCGGCCATGCCCGGCCCGCAGGAGCGGCCGGTGCGCGAACTGGCGGCCGGCGACGTGCTGGCGCTGTCGGCCGGCGACATGATCCCGGCCGACTGCCGCGTGCTGAGCGCGCGCGACCTGTTCATCGCCCAGGCGGCGATGACCGGCGAATCACTGCCGGTGGAGAAGTTCGCCCTGGCGGGCGCCGCCGCCACTTCAGGCAGCGCCGCGCTGGCGCAGGCCAACCTGGTGTTCATGGGCACCAACGTGGTCTCGGGCACGGCCAGCGCGCTGGTGGTGGCCACCGGCGGCCGCAGCTACTTCGGCACGCTGGCGGCACATGCCACGGCCACCGAGAGCACGCCCAACGCCTTCCAGGCCGGTGTCAACAGCGTCAGCTGGCTGCTGATCCGCTTTGCCGCGGTGATGGTGCCGATCGTGTTCCTGCTCAACGGCGTCACCAAGGGCGACTGGCTCGAAGCCTTTCTGTTCGCGCTGTCTGTGGCGGTGGGCCTGACGCCCGAGATGCTGCCGATGATCGTGACCAGCACCCTGGCCAAGGGCGCGGTGCTGCTGTCGCGCAGGAAGGTGGTGGTCAAGCGGCTGGATGCGATCCAGAACCTGGGCGCGATGGACATCCTGTGCACCGACAAGACCGGCACGCTCACGCAGGACAAGATCGCCCTGGCGCGCCATGCCGATGCCTGGGGGGCCGACACCGACGAGGTGCTGAACTTCGCCTACCTGAACAGCCACTACCAGAGCGGGCTGAAGAACCTGCTCGACCGCGCCGTGCTGGCGCATGTGGAGCTGGCCGCCGAGCTGAAGCTGGCCGAGGCCTGGCGCAAGGTCGACGAGCTGCCGTTCGACTTCCAGCGCCGGCGCATGTCGGTGGTGGTGGCGGCCCTGGCCAATGGCCAGGAGCTGCAGCACCAGATCATCTCCAAGGGCGCGGTGGAAGAGGTGCTGGCGGTGTGCACCCAGGTGCGCTCCCCCGATCCGGAGGGCGCCCGCGTCGATGCCAGCCTGGATGGCGCGCGCGCCATGCCCGTGCAGCCGCTGGATGCCGCACTGCTGGCGCGCACCCAAGCGGTGACGGCCGCGCTCAGCGCCGAGGGGCTGCGCGTGGTGGCGGTGGCCGTGAAGACGCTGCCGCCGGCGCAGACCACCTACTCGGTGGCCGACGAGACCGGCCTCACGCTGATCGGCTACATCGCCTTTCTCGATCCCCCCAAGGAATCGGCCGCTCCGGCGCTGCGGCAGCTGGCCGCGCACGGCATCGCCGTGAAGGTGCTCACCGGCGACAACGAACGGGTCACGCGTCAGGTGTGTCGCCAGGTCGGCCTGCCGGCCGACGCGGTGCTGTTGGGCGATCAGGTGGAGGCCCTGAGCGATGCCGCGCTGCAGGCAGCGGCCGAATCGCACAGCGTGTTCGCCAAGCTCACGCCGCTGCACAAGGAGCGCATCGTGCGCGCGCTGCGCGCCGGCGGCCATGTGGTGGGCTTCCTGGGCGATGGCATCAACGACGCACCGGCGCTGCGCGCGGCCGACATCGGCATCTCGGTGGACAGCGCGGTCGACATCGCCAAGGAGGCCGCCGACATCATCCTGCTCGAGAAGAACCTGCTGGTGCTGGATGACGGCGTGTTGGAAGGCCGGCGCACCTTCTGCAACATGCTCAAGTACATCCGCATGACAGCCAGCAGCAACTTCGGCAATGTGCTCAGTGTGCTGGTGGCCAGCGCCTTCCTGCCCTTTCTGCCGATGCTGCCGCTGCAGCTGCTGGTGCAGAACCTGCTGTACGACATCGCGCAGACCGGCATCCCGTTCGACAACGTGGATGCCGAGCTGGTGGCGCGGCCGCTGCAGTGGCACCCGGCCGACATCGGCCGCTTCATGCTGTTCTTCGGGCCGATCAGCGCACTGTTCGACATCCTCAGCTTCGGCGTGATGTGGTGGGTGTTCCAGGCCGACAGCCCGGCGCGGCAAGGGCTGTTCCAGTCGGGCTGGTTCGTCGTGGGCCTGCTCACCCAGACCCTGGTGGTGCACCTGGTGCGCACGCCCAGGCTGCCCTTCGTGCACAGCCGCGCCGCGCTGCCGCTGATGGTCATGACGGCGGCCATCGTGGCCGTGGGCCTGTGGCTGCCGCAGGGCCCGCTGGCCGGCTACTTCAGCCTGCAGGCGCTGCCGCTGCCCTACTACGGCTGGCTGCTGGCCATCCTGGCCGGCTACGGCCTGCTGACCACGCTGATGAAGCGCGTGTACATCCGGCGCTACGGCTGGCAGTGAAACATTGAGGCTCTCCAGGGTCAGCCATGGAATTCAAGGACTACTACGCCGCACTCGGAGTCGCACCCGACGCCACGCAGGATCAGATCAAGCGCGCCTACCGCAAGCTGGCGCGCCAGTACCACCCCGACGTGAGCCAGGAGGCCAACGCCGAGGCGCGCTTCAAGGAGGTGGCCGAAGCGCACGAGGCGCTGATCGACGTGGAGCGCCGCGCCGCCTACGACGACATCGTGCAGCGCCACGCGCGCGGCCAGCCCTTTGAGCCGCCCCCCGGCTGGGACAGCGGCTTCGAGTACAGCGGCCGCCCGGCACGCGGCGATGGCCACGACAGCGAGGCGTTCAGCGCCTTCTTCGAATCGCTGTTCGGCCGCGCCGGCCCGCACGAGATGCCGCGGCGCGGCACCGGCGGCCGGCCGCGGCAGGGCGACGACCACCACGCCAGGGTGGCGATCAGGCTGCTCGATGCCTGGCATGGCGCGCAGCGCATGATCACGCTGCACACGCCGGTGATCGATGGCACGGGCCGCGCCTCGCTGCAGGATCGGCAGCTTGAAGTGAGCATTCCGAAAGGCGTGCGCGCAGGCCAGCGCCTGCGGCTGGCGGGGCAGGGCGCGCCGGGCCAGGGCGACGCGCCGGCCGGCGACCTGTTCCTCGAGATCCAGTTCCTGCCGCACCCGGTGTTCCGCGTCGAGGGGGCCGACGTGTACTTCGACCTGCCGGTGGCGCCCTGGGAGGCAGCGCTCGGCGCCACCGTCACCGCGCCCACGCCCGCGGGCAGTGTGGCGCTGGCCGTGCCGGCCGGATCGTCTGCCGGCCGCCGGCTGCGCCTGAAGGGCCGGGGCCTGCCCGGCAAGCCGCCTGGTGACCTGTACGCCATCTTGACCCTGGCGCTGCCGCCCGCGGCCACCGGGCCGGAGCAGCTGGCCTACAGCGACTTTGCTCGTGCCTTTCCGGCCTTCGATGCACGGGCTGCACTGGCGGCGCTGGCAGGCCACACGCCGGCCTGATCCCGCCCGGCGCGGCATGCGAATCAGCAGACAGCACGCGCCTTTATTGCGTTAGCGGCTCCTGCGCCCTCGGCAGCGTGCGCTGTCGAACAGACACACCGGTGTCACGGCCGTACAACCGGTGCGAATGACCCGCCTGCCACCGGTGCCCCGGTGGCCCACCCACCAGGATCCGCACCATGAAGACCCCGCTCCCCCGCCTGAACCTCTCGCCGCTGTCCACGCTGGCCCTGCTGGGCGCGCTTGGCTGCGCCGGCCCCGCCCTGGCCCAGGTGGCCGGCGGCACCACCACGGTGGACACCAGCATCACCGAATCCACCCGTCTGGCCATGGGCTGGAGCGTGAAGAAGACGCTGCTGGGCAAGAGCATCTACAACGAGACCGGCCAGAAGGTGGGCAAGGTCGAGGACCTGATCGTTGCGCCCGATCGCAACATCTCCTACGTGATCGTCGGCGCTGGCGGCTTCGTCGGCATCGGCCGCCACGACGTGGCGGTTCCCGTCACGCTGATCCAGGACCGGGCCGGCAAGCTGGTGATGGCAGGCGCCACCAAGGACTCCATCAAGGCCATGGCCCAGTTCACCTACGCCAGCGACACCAGCCGCCGCGACGCCTTCATGGCCGCCGCCGACAAGGACATCACCTCGGGCAAGGCCCGGGTGGCTGACCTGGAGAAGAAGGCCGGCGCTGCCGCCACCGATGCCAAGGCCCGGATCGATCTGCAGATCACCGCGCTGCAGGTGGACGTGAAGGCCGCCGAGGCCAGGCTCAGCGAGATGCGGCAGGCCGGCGCCACGCGCTGGAAGGAGTTCGAGGCCGGCGTCAATGCCGCCACCGCGCGCCTGCGCAAGGCCATCGACACGGCCACGGGTTGAGCGCCGCGGCCGCCCGCCCACCCCCGCATCAACCCGCACCGGAACCGACATGAACAAGATGCTGATCGCGATCTTCGACACCGAGGCCGCCGCCGAGCTGGGGCTGCAAGGCCTGCACAAGCTGCACACCGACGGTGACATCACGCTCTACGCCAGCGGCGTGCTGGTGCGCGATGCCAAGGGCGTGCTCAGCGTCAGGCGCGCCATGGACGACGGCGCCATCGGCGCGGCCACCGGCCTGGCCGTGGGCAGCCTGATCGGCCTGCTGGGCGGGCCGGTCGGTGTGGCCATCGGTGCCGTCACCGGCACGGTGGCCGGCGCGGTGCGTGACTACTGGACCGCCGGTGTGGGCCTGGACTTCATCGAGGAGGCCGAGGCGCGGCTGCAGCCCGGCAAGGTGGCGCTGGTGGCCGAGATCGAGGAGGAGTGGGTGATCCCGCTCGATGCCGCGATGGAAGTCGCCGGTGGCCAGGTCTTCCGCCGCAACCGCAACGAGCTGGCCGGCGCGCAGTACCGGCATGACATCGGCGCCTTCCGCGCCGAGATCCGCGATCTGCAGGCCGAGGCCGCACAGGCCGGCGACAGTGCCAAGGCCCGGCTGCAGGCCAGGCTGGCCACGGCCCAGGCGCGGCTGGACGACGCGGTGCTGCGCGCCAAGCAGCGCGCCGGCAGCCTGAAGGACGAGGCCGATGCCAAGGCCGAGTCGCTGGGCACCCAGCTGGGCCAGGCCAGCGATGCCGCCAAGGCGCGCGTCGAGGCGCGCATGAAGGCCATGCAGCATGCCTATCACGCCCGCGGCGTGAAGCTGTCGCGCGCCTGGGGCCTCACGAAGGAGGCTTTCGGCGCCTGAGCCGGCCCGCTGGCCGCAGCAGCGCGCATCCGTGCCGCAGGCCGAGCGCAGGCATTCGCCATGAGCACATCGCACCGCGCGCTGACGGCTGCGGCGCGCCTGCTGCAGGCCGCATGCCAGGCGCTGCTGTGGCCGCTGGCCGCCTGCACCACGCTGGCACCTGCGGTCGCGCCGCAGGCCGCGCTGGCGGTGCCGGCCCGGTGGTCGGCCGGCGGCGGCGCGGCGGGCGTCAGTGCCGCGTCGCTGTCGGCCTGGTGGCGCTGCTTCGATGACCCGGTGCTGGTGGCGATGGTCGACGCGGCGCTGCAGGCCAACTCCAGCGTGAACGCTGCGCTGGCGGCCCTGGGCCAGGCCCGGGCCCTGCGCGATGTGGCCGCCGCGGGCCTGTGGCCCACGCTGGACGGCACGGCCTCGGCGCAACGCGGCATGGCCGCCGGGCGCAGCACCGGCAACCTGTTGCGCATCGGCCTGGACGCCGGCTGGGACCTCGACCTGTTCGGCGCCCGCCGTGCTGCGGTGGATGCCGGCCGGGCCGATGTGCAGGCCAGCCAGGCCAGCCTGGACGATGTGCAGGTGCAGATCGCCGCCGAGGTGGCGCTGAACTACATCCTGCTGCGCAACGCGCAGGCGCGTGCGGCGATTGCCGCCAGCAGCCTGGCCAGCCAGGAGGAGACGCTGCAGATCACCCGCTGGCGCACCCAGGCCGGCCTGGCCACGGTGCTCGACAGCGACCAGGCGCAGGCCGCTGTCGAGCAGAGCCGCGCCGCGCTGCCGCTGCTGCACACCGCCGCGGCGCAGACCCGGCATGCGCTGGCCGTGCTGGGTGGCCAGCCGCCCGCGGCCTGGGACGGCCTGCTGGGCACCCGCGCCCCGGCGGCCTCGGCGGCCTCGGCAGCATCCCCGCTGCCGGGGCTGCGGGCCTGCCAGGTGCAGGCGCAGCTGCTGGGCGTGCCGGCCGAGGTGCTGCGCCAGCGCGCCGACGTGCGCGCCGCCGAGTGGCAGGTGGCCGCCGCGCTGGCACGCGTCGGCCAGGCCGAGGCGCAGCGCCGGCCCAGCTTTGCCATCGGCGGCACACTGGGCCTGAGCGCCGGCAGCCTGGGCGCCCTGGCGCAGCGCGATGCCGGCCTGGGCAGCCTGCTGGCCAGCGTCACGCTGCCGCTGCTTCACGGCGGCGCGTTGCGTGCCCAGGTGCGCGCACAGCAGGCGGCGCTGGACGGCGCACAGCAGCGCTACCGCGCCGTGGTGCTGGCCGCGCTGCAGCAGGTGGAGGACGCGCAGGCGGCGCTGGACGGCAACCGCCAGCGCCTGGCCAGCCTGCACATCGCGGCCCGGGCCGCCGCCGACGCCGCGCTGCTGGCGCGCCAGCGCTATGGCAGCGGCCTGATCGACTTCCAGGCCGTGCTGGAAACCCAGCGCAGCGCCTATGCCACGCAGGACAGCCTGGCCAGCACCCGCGCCGACCTGAGCGGCGACCACGTGCGCCTGTTCAGGGCGCTGGGCGGCGGCTGGTCTCCCCTTTTGCCGCACGCGCAGGCCACCGCACCATGAACGCTCGTCCGCCTCCCTCCCCACCGGCGCCGCTGTCTGGGCCCGCGGGCCCGGCACCGGGCGCGCCGCCAGTGCCCCCCGCCGCCGCACTGACCGAGCTGCTGGCCGAGCCGGCCGCCGTGCGCTGGTATCGTCGGCCGCTGCACTGGGCCGCATTCGCGGCCGTGCTGCTGGCCGCCGGCGGCCTGTGGTGGTGGCTGGCCAGCCGCGCCGCCCGTGCCGCGCCCAGCTACACCACGGTGGCCGTGGCGCGTGGTGACCTGACGCTCACGGTCACCGCCAACGGCACCATCCAGCCCACGCGCAGCATCAGCATCGGCAGCGAGCTCTCGGGCACGGTGCTGCGCGTGAACGTCGATGTCAACGACCGCATCCGCAAGGGCCAGGTGCTGGTGGTGCTGGACACCGCCAAGCTGCGCGACCAGATCCTGCGTTCGCAGGCCACGCTGCGCGCTGCCACCGCCAGGCTGGCGCAGACCGCGGCCACGCTGGCCGAGGCCAGCGCCTCGCTCGGGCGCCTGGAGGAGGTGGCCCGGCTCTCGGGCGGCAAGGTGCCGTCGGCGGCCGAGCTCGATGCCGGCCGCGCCGCACGCGCACGTGCCGTGGCCGACGACACCAGCGCTCGCGCAGGCGTCGACGATGCGCGCGCCGCGCTGTCCACCGACCAGATCAACCTCGGCAAGGCCTCGATCACGGCGCCGGCCGATGGCGTGGTGCTGACCCGCGCGGTCGATCCCGGCAATGCCGTGGCGGCCTCGCTGCAGGCGGTGACGCTGTTCACCGTGGCCGAGGACCTGCGCCAGCTGCGCCTGTGGGTGTATGTGGACGAGGCCGACGTGGGCACCGTGAAGCTGGGGCAGGACGCCAGCTTCACCGTCAGCGCCTACCCCACGCGCCAGTACCCGGCGCGCATCACCCGCGTGGGCTTCGGCTCGACCATCACCGACAACGTGGTCACCTACCTCACCTACCTGGATGTGGCCAATGCCGACCTGAGCCTGCGCCCGGGCATGACCGCCACCGCCACCATCACCGCCACGCAGCGCAGCAATGTGCTGCTGGTGCCCAACACCGCGCTGCGCTTTGCGCCCACGGTGGCCACCGCCGCGGCCAAGACCAACCTGTTCGCCAACATGGGCCCGCGCATGCCCAGCACGCGCAAGTCGGCCGCCGCGGGTGCCAGCACCGCGCTGGCCCGGCAGGTGTGGGTGCTGCCGGCCGGCAAGGACGCCGTGCCGCAGGCCGTGGCCGTGAGCCCCGGCATCAGCGATGGCCGCATGACCGAGATCACCGCGGGCGATCTGCGCGCCGGCATGCTGGTGATCACCGCGCAGAAGCTGGCGGCCGCCAAATGAGCACGCCGCTGATCCAGCTGCAGCACGTGAGCAAGCGCTATGGCAGCGGCGCCACCGAGCTGCTGGCGCTCAAGCACATCGACTTCGCCGTCGAGACCGGCGAGTTCGTGGCCATCATGGGGCCCAGCGGATCGGGCAAATCCACCGCGATGAACATCCTGGGCTGCCTGGACACACCCAGCGGCGGCGCCTACCTGTTCAAGGGCGTGCATGTGGAAGCGCTCAGCCGCGACCAGCGCGCGCGGCTGCGCCGGCGCTACCTGGGCTTCGTGTTCCAGGGCTTCAACCTGCTGGCCCGCACCTCGGCACAAGAAAACGTGGAACTGCCGCTGCTCTACCGCGGCGACAGCGCCAGCGCCCGCCGCGCCGCCGCGCGCCAGGCGCTGCAATCGGTGGGCCTGGGTGGCTGGGAGCAGCACACGCCGGCCGAGCTGTCGGGCGGCCAGCAGCAGCGCGTGGCGATTGCACGCGCCATCGTCACGGCGCCGGCCGTGGTGCTGGCCGACGAGCCCACCGGCAACCTCGACACCCACCGCAGCCACGAGATCATGGGCCTGCT
>CAYPDO010000103.1:0-10556 GCA_964409495.1 uncultured Bordetella sp. | reverse complement strand
TCCAGCAGGCCCACGCGGCCATCGGGCAGAAACAGCACGTTGCCGGGGTGCAGGTCGGCATGGGTGCGGCCCAGCTGCAGCGCGCCGTGCAGCAGGCCGTCCAGCAGCGCCTGGCCCTGGCGGTTGCGCACGGCAGCCGGGGGCTGCTGCGCGCACCAGGCCTGCACGTGGTGGCCGTGCAGCAGCGCCTGGGTGAGCACGGTGCGGCGTGAGTGGCTGGCCATCACCTCGGGCACCACGATGTCGGCATGCAGCGGGTGCGCGGCAAACCAGCGCTGGGCCTCGGCCTCGTGCTCGTAGTCCACCTCTTCGCGCAGCTGGCGGTGGATCTCGGCCAGGACGCGGTCCACCACCGCGGGCTCGGGCAGCGCCAGCAGGCGCTGGCCCAGGGTGCTGAGCGTGCCGCGCAGCAGCGCCAGATCGGTCTCCAGCGTGGCGTCGATGCCGGGGTATTGCACCTTCACGGCCACGGCGCGCCCGTCGTGCAGCACGGCGCGGTGCACCTGCCCCAGGCTGGCGGCGGCAAAGGCCGTGGGCTCGAAGTGGCTGAACAGCGCCTCGGGTTCGCAGCCAAAGGCCTGGCGGAACACCTTGCCCACCAGCGCGCGGTTCAGTGCCGGGGCCTGGTGGGTGGCACGGGTCAGCTCGGCACGCACGCCGGCGGGCAGAAAGTCGGCATCCATGCTGAGCACCTGCGCGGCCTTCAGCGCGGTGCCGCGCAGCTGGCCCATGGCGCCCATCAGGATGCGGCCGATCTCGGCCTCGTGCGCCTGGCGGGCGGCGCTGGCGGCAGGGGTGTCAGCACTGGCGCCATCGCTGCGCAGGCGGTGGCGCAGCGTGGCCAGGCCCACGCGGGTGGAGGCCAGGCCGGCAATGGCAGTGCGCGCCAGCTTGCCGGTGCGCGGAGGGCGGGCCGGGTTGTGGCTCACTTCGTCTTCCGGACGCTGCCGGCGCTGCCGGCGGTGCTGCTGCTGCCGGCCGCGCGGCGCCGGGCGGGCTTGGGGGATGCGGGCGGCACTGCATCGCCGGCCTCAGGCGCAACGGCCGCCGGCGCAGCGGGCATGGGGCGCGCATCGGCGCGCGCCTGCATCACGCGCGCCATCTGGCTGCGCACGAAGAACAGCGCCAGCTGCACCAGCCGGTCGGGCAGGCCCGATTTCAGCGCGGCCACCAGCACGCCCAGCGTCTGGTCCACAAAGCGCGGTGTGTCGGATGCGCCGGGCGAGCGGTCATGCAGCCACCATCCCACCACGCCCACTGCATAGTCGCCATACAGGCCGCTGAGCGGGCGCAGAAACTCGCTGGGCGCGATCTCGCCGCTGGCCACGGCGTGTTCCAGATCGGCCAGCACCTGCTCGCGCAGGGTCTGCTTGGCCTGCAGCTGGTCACCCAGCAGCAGCATCGGCGCGCGGGCCAGCAGCGCGCGGGCCTGCTGCACGAAGGCGCGCTCGGGTTCCAGCCGTTCCAGGATGGCGTCGGTCAGGCGCTGCAGGCGGTCTTGCAGCGGGTAGTCGGCAAAGCCGGGCGTGGCGCGCGTGGCCTTCACGGCATCGGCGGCCACCAGGTCAAAGTAGCCCAGCACCAGCCGCTCTTTGCTGGGAAAGTACTTGTAGATGGTGGCGTCGCCCACGCTGGCGGACCAGGCGATGTCTTTCATGGTCACCGCGTCAAAGCCGCGCTCGCTCATCAGCGCCACGGCCGTGCGCACGATGCGCGCCCGGGTTTCGTCCTGCTGCGCCTTGCTGGTCTTCATGCCGCCTCTTCGTGGTTAATGTGAACTGACTACACGTTATGACGACAATTTGCGCACGTCAAGGATAGTTTTCATCATTTGCGTTGGCGGCGGCAGGGCGCGCGTGGCCGTATCGCCCATGCGGCACGCTTGCGGGTGGATCGGGTTTCAGGCCCATGGCCATCGGCGGGCCGTGCGCGCCTGCATCGCCACCAGCGTGCGGCGCTCGGCCACGCTGCAGGCCGCCCAGGGCGGGCGCGTGCCTTCGCGATGCACGGCATCCGGCAGACCCAAGCCCACACGGCGCAGCATGGCCAGATGCGCCATTCGCTGTGGACGGGCGACCTGGGCTTTGCGGTGTACCGGCTGGACTGCCTGCGCGGCGGGGCGGACTTCCCGACCCTGGACGTGTTCTGACACGGCCCTGGCGCGCACCGATCAGGCCGTCGGGGTCCAGGCCGATGCGCCGTTCACGGCGTCAACCGGGGTTTGACGCCCGGTGCAAGGCCTGGTGCCCTGGCTGACCGGGCCGCCATGCCGATCATCGGCGCCAACGCCACGATGTGTGCCTTGACCGTGGCACACCGCGCCTGGCCTGCTGGATCGGGCGGCGTTCAGGCAGATGACGGGTCAGCCGGCTTGGCTGGCCAAGGCAGGCACAGCCGCAGCGTGCTTGACGCGGCGCCGGTCCGTCTCCGGCAAGCCCGGCATACGACCGCAAAGCCAGCCTTCTGCCGCCGTGTTCGGGCGATCCGGCCGCGATGCATCCGGCATGATCCATGGCCTACGGTATGTGTCGGATTTTTGCCATCCTGCTGTGCGCCGCCGCCGGCCTGCCTGCCATGGCCGCCGCGCTGCCGCCGTGCGCGCAGCCGGTGCGCTTCAGCGCCGGGTGGCTGAGCGATCCGCAGGTGGATCACAGCAAGTCTGCGGCCGAGCTGGATGCGCTGGCCACCGCGGCGCTGGGCAAAGGCACGCAGCTCGGCCATGTGATGGTGCAGACCAAGCTGTCGGTCGAGCCGCAGACCGCCTGCAACGGGCTCACCGTGCGGCTGGACTTCGTGCAGCCGGTGCTGCGCATCGCCCGCGAGATGCCCGCCGGCAGCTGCAGCTACGCCCTGGTGATGGCCCATGAGCAGACCCATGTGCGCATCCACCAGGAGGTCGCGCGGCAGTTCCGGGCGCTGCACTATCCGTGGTCCGATCGCCCCGCCAGCCAGGCCGTGCTCACCTTTGCCAAGCATCAGCTGGCCCGGCTGATGGACGCGCAGCGGCGCTTCGACAGCCCGCAGGAATACGCCCGCGGCCTGACCGCCTGCAGTGGCGAGATCGGGCGCCTGATCGCCCCGGCGCCAGCCGCCTCACGGGCGCCTTGACGGCGCCCCCGGCCGCCCGCCGATACTGCGGCGATGAACGCCGCACATCCTGAACTGCCCCGCGTCGGCGTGGGCATCCTTGTCATCCGCGATGGCCGCGTGCTGCTGGGCCGGCGCCTGGGCGCGCACGGCGCAGGCACCTGGTCGGCGCCCGGTGGCCGGCTGGAATTCGGTGAAGATCTGCTGCATTGCGCCCGCCGCGAACTGGCCGAGGAAACCGGCCTGCAGCTGGGCCAGGCCTGCATCGGCCCGGTGACCAGCAATGTGTTCACCGACGTGGGCCAGCATTACGTCACCGTGATCGTGATGGCCGCGCACACCCAGGGCGAGCCGCGCACGCTGGAGCCCGACAAATGCGCCGGCTGGCAATGGTTTGACTGGCAGGCACTGCCGACGCCGCTGTTCGCGCCGCTGCAGACGCTGGTGGATCAGGGCTTCCAGCTGCCGGCCTGAATGCCGGCGGCGGCGCGCTCCTAGGGCTCGCCAACGGGCGGCGCCCCGGCCAACATCGGCGCCCGGCACAACACAACAACCGAGGACGCCCCCCACCATGGCCACAGCGCAGACGATCGCCCGCCCCGATGGCAGCACGCTCACGGTCTGGCCGGCCCCGGCCGGCGCTGCGCCCACGGATGCCGCCCAGGCCCTGGGCCTGGCCAGCGGCAGCCCGGTGGTGTGGGTGGCCGGTGGCGACGATGCGCTGCCCCAGGCGCTGCAAGCCCGGCTCACCCAGCTGCTGTCGCGTGGCCTGCTGCGGCCGCTGCGCGAGCACATGGGCACCACCGCGCCACTGCTGGTGGTGCGCGCCGCGGGCGCCGGCCTGCCCGCGCTGCTGGGCCGCTGCGTGGCCGATGGCAGCGGCGTGCGGCTGCTGGGCGTGGCGCCGCAGGCGCTGATCGATCTGCCCGGGGCCGGCACACCCGGCGACGCCGCGGCCCGCCCGGCGCCCGTGCCGGGCCTGAGCGATCTGCTGCTCACCCCCGGCAACACCTGGGGCGACGAACTGCGCCAGGCCGTGGCGCTGGCCGCCCATGTGGCCGCCGGCCCGCGTGCGCTGCTGCTGCTGATCGGTGGCGGCCCGGCCACGCTGCCGCAGTTGCTGGCCGCCGTGCGCCAGGGCTGGCCGGTGCTGCTGGTGCAGGGCACCGGCGGGCTGGCCGATGCGCTGGTGGCCCAGGCCGGCCGCGGCACCGCCGATGGCGACGACCCGGCCGTGGCCGAGATCCTGGCCGACGGCAAGCTGGGCTGGATCACGCTGGGCGACAAGATGGCCGAGGCCGTGGATGCGCTGGCCCGCCGCGTGCGGCGCGACACCGGCGGCGACAGCGTGCTGCGCCAGGCCTGGCAGCGCTTTGCCATCTTCGACCAGGCGGCAGCGCGGCAGCAGGCCGGCTTCAACCGCATGCAGCAGTGGATTCTGGCGCTGGGTGTGGCGGTGGTGGCACTGTCGGTGGGGCGCAAGCAGTGGCTGGCCCATCTGGACGCGCAGGCCCGCAAGCTCGCCGAGGCCGCGGCCGCCGTGAGCGACCAGGCCGCCAGCGCGGCCCAGGTGCTGGCCCAGGCCGGCGCCGACGCGGCCTCGGCCGCCGCGGGGGTGGCATCGAGCGCCGCCGTGGCCGCCGCCAGTGCGGCCCAGGCCGCCTCGGCCACGGCCCAGCCCGGGGCCAAGAGCGGGCTGGATTCGCTGCTGTTCTTCATGCTGGTGGCGCTGCCGATCACCGTGTCGGCCCTGGTGGCGCTGGACATCCGCTTCTCGCCCGGCAAGCGCTGGCTGCTGCTGCGCGCCGCGGCCGAGGGCATCAAGCGCGAGATTTACCGCTATCGCGCGCTGCCGCCCGGTGACGGCAGCGCCGGCGCCGCCGAAAAGGCCCTGGCGCTGGCGGTGGAAGACATCACGCGGCGCCTGGCGCGCACCGAGGTCAATGCGCTGGCCATGCCACCCTATGCCGGCACGGTGCCCCCACCCAATGCCGTGGCCGAGGGCGACGACGGCATGAGCCCGCTGGGCCCCGAGCGCTACCTGCGCCTGCGCCTGCGCAGCCAGTGCGACTGGTACCGCCGCAAGACGGTGGCCTTTCATGCCAGGGCCAGCTGGTGCCAGGTGGCGGTGATCGTGGTGGGCGCGCTGGGCTCGCTGCTCACCGCGCTGTCGGGCAGCTTCGGCGACGGCATGGCCGACTGGGTGGCAGTGACGGCCGCGGTGTCGAGCGCGCTGCTGGCCTTCCTGGGCTACAAGCAGTTCGAGAAGACCCTGGTCGGCTACAACCAGACGGCCACCGATCTCGAGAACCTGCTGGCCTGGTGGACGGCCCTGACCGCCGACGAGCAGGCCGACCCGGCCAACGTGGGCAAGCTGGTGACGCACACCGAGCAGGCCCTGGCCGACGAGCAGGACAGCTGGGCGCAGAGCATGACCAATGCGCTGGAAGACCTGCGCAAGACCCAGCAGCCCGGCGCCGCGCCGCGCGGCGCCGGTGGGGTGGGCGGCGGCGGGGTGGACGACGCCGCAGCCGAGCCGGCGGCCGACGCCACCCAGGCACGTGGGCCCGAGCCCGATCCCGAGCCCGAGCAAACGCCGCCAACCCAGCCCGATGCGGGGCCGGGCGCCGGCAAGGCCGGCATCTGAGCTGAGCACCTGATCGCCCAGGCGCACGGCGGCAGGCCCCGAGGCGGCGCCGCTGGCACCTGGCGCCCACTGCCTGCCGCCGGCTGCCGGCCGAACGGCTCATGGCCGCGCGCCGGGGCCGTCATGCCGCAGACGCAGCCCCGGCCCAGGATGCAGGGCTTCATTCCGCGACAGGTAGTGCCAGCATGTCCAAGCCACAGATCCAGGCCACCCGCCGCCGCCTGCTGCAAGGCGGCGGTGCCCTGGCCGCCACCCGCTTTGCCGGCCTGATGGGCGCGCTGCAGGCGCAGCAGGCGCTGGCCGCCACCGGCAAGCAGATGGTCTCGGCCACCTCGCCCTATGGCGACGTTGCGCCGGTGAACGATCAGGCCACCGGCCTGCCGCTGCTGCAACTGCCGCCGGGCTTCAGCTACCGCAGCTACGGCTGGGCCGGCGACCCGATGAGCGACGGCCTGCCCACGCCCGATCTGCTGGACGGCATGGCCGTGGTGGCCACGCGCCGCCTGGGCCGCAGCAGCGAGATGGTGCTGGTGCGCAACCACGAGCGCGGCCTGGTGCCCACCACGGCGCAGATGGTGCAGGCACCGCACAGCTATTCCACCGGGGCGGTCAACGGCATCGTCACCGTCTACTACGGCAGCCTGCCGATCCGCATCGGCGCCAGCGGCGTGGTCACCAACCCGGCCGCGCCGGCGCCCACGCCCTTCACCGGCTTTGCCGCCGGCGGCACCAGCACGCTGCTGTTCCGTGACGGCTACTGGGCCGGCGCACGCGGCTCGCTGGGCGGCACGCTGGGCAACTGCGCCGGCGGCGCCACGCCCTGGGGCAGCTGGCTGAGCTGCGAGGAGACGGTCTACGACTTCTCGGCCATCGGCGGCAAGAAGCACGGCTATGTGTTCGAGGTGGCGGCCGATGCGGCGGCCACCATCGCCCAGCCCATCGTCGGCATGGGCCGCTTCGTGCACGAGGCGGTGGCGGTGGACCCGGCCACCGGCCATGTCTACCAGACCGAGGACAACCGCAACGTCTCGGCGCTGTTCCGCTATGTGCCGGCCAACACCGCCGGCGTGGCCAAGGGCAGTCTGGGCAGCCTGCACCAGGGCGGCCGGCTGCAGGCCGCGCGCATCAGCGCCATCGTGCGCAAGGCCACCGCCGCCACGCTGGCCCAGGCCAATGACCAGGGCCTGCTCAACCCCGACATCGGCGATGAGTACCAGCTGGAATGGGTGGACATCGCCGACCCCGATGCCAGCCCGGTGGTGGTGGTGGGCCAGCCCGGCGGCGTGAGCCTGGCGCTGATGGCCGGCCCCACGGCCCAGGCCATGGCCCAGGGCTGCGCACGCATGAGCCGTGGCGAGGGCCTGTGGCACGCGGGCGGCCAGCTGTTCATCGTGGACACTGCCGCCGGCACCGACGCCGCCGGCCGCGTGGGCCAGGGCGAAGGCGCGGTGTGGCAGCTCAGCCTGGCCAGCATGCGCCTGCGCGCGGTGTTTGCCAGCGGCCACCAGACCGCCGGCAACAACCCCGACAACGTGACCGTGAGCCCGCGCGGCGGCGTGCTGCTGTGCGAGGACGGCGGCGCCTCCACCGATGCCTTCGGCAGCGGCACCCGCCTGCTGGGCCTGAACCGCGCCGGCGAGGCCTACATCTTTGCCAAGAACAACGTCAACCTCAGCGCCGCCCAGGTGGCCGGCGCGGGCAAGCTGGTGGCCGCCGGCGACCACCGCGGCCGCGAGTTCTGCGGCGCCTGCTTCGACCCCAGCGGCCGCGTGCTGTTTGCCAACATCCAGACGCCGGGCATCACGGTGGCCATCGTCGGCCCGTGGGCCAAGGGCAACCTCTGATCCCCCCGCGCCAGGAGCCTCGCGCCATGAACCTTTCCCGCACCCTGCCCGCCGCGCTGCGCGCCACCGCCCTGGCCGTGGCCGCCCTGGCCCTGGCACCGGCCGCCCAGGCCTACACGCTGAGCGTGCTGCAGGCCAACGGCAACACGGTGGACAGCAGCTTCAGCACCCCCGAGATGCTGTCGCTGGACATCGGCCTGAACAACGGCGGGCCGATCACGCTGCAGCTCACGCCCGGCTTCGGCGGCGAGCTGCCGATGCTCAACGTCAACGCCATCGTGCGCAACTACACCGGCCTGGGCCTGCAGCACCTGCAGATCGAGCTGACCGGCGGGCTGTTCCACAGCCTGGGTGGCGCGGGCGGCACCTTCAGCACCCTGGCCTTCGTGACCGGTGGTGGCCGCAGCGCCAGCATCCAGTTCAGCGGGCCGGAGTACTTCGAGGCCACGCTGGGTGACTGGTACCTGAACGGCAGCCCGAGTGACTTCGTGCTCGACATCGCCAACGCCCATCCCGGCCGTCCGGTGACGCTGAACTTCACCGCCACCGTGCCCGAGCCCGGGCAGTGGGCGCTGATGCTGGCCGGCCTGGCGGGTGTGGCCGGGGTGCTGCGGCGCGCACGCTGACCGGCCGGCACAGCGCCTGGCTCCTGCGGGCCGGCCTATCGGTAACCTTCTTCGGCCAGCACCTGCCGCACCACCGGCTGCGCGCGCATGCGCTGCAGATGGGCCGCGCAGCGTGCGGGCAGCGCCAGGCCGGTCTTCTCGGCCCAGAACTCGGGGTAGAACAGCGCGGCATCGGCCACGCCCCAGCGCGGACCGAAGGCAAAGCCCTCGCGCTCGATGCCATCGGGCAGGCGCGCGGCGATGCGCTCGAAGGCCGCCAGCGCCATCTCGCGGCCCTGGGCCACCACGGCCTCGCGCCAGGCCTCGTGCAGGCGGAACTCGGGCGGCGCATCGGCCAGGGCCGGCGGCAGGTAGCGCTCGGGCGTGAACACGCGGGTGAAGGCCTGGCCATGCAGGTGGCCCACCACGTCGGCCATCAGGCCGATGGCCTGGGCCTCGGCCACCGGGTCGTCGGGCAGCAGGCCGGCCTGCGGGTGGCGGCGCGCCAGCCACAGCGCGATGGCCTCGAACTCGCACAGCGCGCGGCCATCGTCGAGCACCAGGGTCGGGATGCTGCCCTTGGGGTTGATCGCCAGATAGGCCGGCGCGCGGTGCTGGCCCGCGGGCAGGTTCAGCACATGCGCGGCAAAGGGCAGCGCCAGGCGCTCGAGCAGGATGTGGATGCCGGTGCTGCACGAGCCCGGCGTCATGTAGAAGGTCAGGGCCATGGGCGGCCCAGCAGCAAGAAGCATGCGGGCCGCGCCCACGCCGGTGGCGATGGCATGGCGCCTGCAAGCCATGGCGCCGGTGCGCCGCATGCCGGCGGCGCGCCGTGGCGTTTGTCGGCTTGCCGACAGCCTGCGCTGCCGCACCCCTCTCACCACCCGCAATGACCGCTTTGCTGCACACGCTGGCGCTGGCCCTGGCCCAGTGCGATCCCCCGGCCCCCGGCAGCGCGCGCCTGGCCGCCGCCGAGGCCTGGGCGGCCAACCAGGCGCGGCTGGCCGCGCTGGTGCCCACGCTGGCCATCGAACGTGCCACGCCGGCCGAGCGCTGGGCCTGGCTGGCCGAGGCGCTGCAGCTGCCCCGGCCCTCGCGCTACCTGCTGGTGCTGCGCGGCTGCGGCGGCCTGCGCCGCTGGCTGCCCGAGCTGGACAGCCTGTTCGGCGTGCCCCAGCTCAGCGACGGCCCCGAGTGGATGGACGTGGGCGAACACCAGCTGCGCGTGGTGGACGAGGCCGCGCGTGCGCAGCGGCCGCTGGCGGTGCGCTTTGCCGCGCTGATGCACAAGATCGGCAAGGGCGGCACGCCGCGCGACATCTGGCCCTCGCACTACCGGCACGAGGACCGTGGCCAGGCCATGCTGGACGCGCTGGCCAGCCGCCTGGCCGTGCCCGCCGAGGCCCTGGCGCTGGCGCGCCTGGCGGTGAGCGATGCCGACCGCATCCACCGCGCCAGCGATGTGCGCGCCGGCGCGATGGCGGCGATGCTGCAGCGGCTGCAGGCGCAGACCCAGCCGGCGCGCTTCGAGGCCTTGCTGCAGGTGTGCACCTGCGACTTCGCGGCCTATCCCGGCCACGACGCGGCCAGCTATCCCAAGGCCGACAAGTGGCGCCGCGCGCTGCAGGCCAGCCTGGCCTGCCCGCTGGACGGCCTGGACGACGACGCCGCCCTGCAGCGCCAGGCCGAAGCCATCGCCCAGGCGCTGGGGCCGGCCCCCCGCTAGCCAGCGGGCCGTGGCTGCGCCGGCCGGTGCCGGCGCGGCGCGTCAGCCGCGGCCGATCTCGCGCACGCTGTCGCGCAGCTGGCGGGCCAGCGCGGGGTTGGTGTGCTCATACTGTGCCGCCACCGCCAGCATGTGCGAGCGCGCCCGCGAGGCGCCCAGCGCCGACAGGCCGCGCCACAGCAGGCCGCCCCAGCGGGCGAACGACGAGCAGACGGCCGACAGCGGGCCGTGCGCAGCGCTGGCACGGGGATAGGTGCCACTGGTCAGGGATGCGGACATGGTGTTCTCCGGTGAGTGAACACGCGCGGTGGCTGCGGGATCGCCGCCTTGGCCGTCTCAAGCGTGCTGCAGCGCAGCATAGGGTAAACCCTTTATCCTGGCGCAAGCCGCGGAAAGCCCTTGTGTGAGATACGGGAATCCTGCACGCAGAGCGCCGGCGCGGCTGCCGTGCCGCAGCGACGCGGGCAGGCCGCACCGCCGCCGTGCCGCCACGTTGCGGTGCTAGGCTGGCCGCCGTCCAGCCTGGCCACAGGCCGCCAACCCACGCTGGCTGCCGCTGCCGCTGCCGATGCCGATGCCGATGCCCAAGACCCGCGCGCTCGCCCTGTTGCTCACCGCGCTTCTGGCGCCGCGATGGCTGGGTGCCG
>CAYPDO010000102.1:2566-10572 GCA_964409495.1 uncultured Bordetella sp. | reverse complement strand
CTGCACGGCCTGTGGCTGCCGCAGCCGGCCGCCGATGCGCCGGTGCTGCTGTACCTGCACGGCGCGCGCTTTGACGTGCGCGGCAGCGCGCCGCGCATGCGCCGCCTGCACGAGCTGGGCTTTGCCGTGCTGGGGGTGGATTACCGCGGCTTCGGCCAGAGCACGGCCGCGCTGCCGTCCGAAACCCTGGCCCATGAAGACGCGCAGGCCGCCTGGCAATGGCTGGCGGCGCAGCACCCGCAGGCGCGGCGCTACCTGTTCGGCCACTCGCTGGGCGGTGCCATCGCGGTGCGCCTGGCCGCCGAGGCGCCCGACGTGGCCGGCCTGATGGTCGAAGGCAGCTTCACCTCCATCCCCGATGTGGTGAAGAACTTCGAGTACGGCTGGCTGCCGCTGGCCCCGCTGATCACCCAGCGCTTCGACGCCGCCGCGCGCATCGCCCAGGTGAAGGCCCCGGTGCTGGTGGTGCATGGCAGCGCCGACCGGCTGATCCCGCCGGCACTCGGCCAGGCGCTGTTCGAGCGCGCCACCGCACCCAAGCGCTTTGTGCTGGTGCAAGGCGGCTCGCACCACAACACCAACAGCGTGGGCCTGGCGCAGTACCGCGAGGCGGTGGCCGGGCTGTTCGGCATCGGCGCGCGCGTGGCAGGCCTGGGCGAGTAGGGCCCCGCCCATCGGGTGCAGCCCCGATGGCAAGCCGGCCACCGGGGGCTAGCGTGGTGGCCGGCATCCACCTGCCGCCCACCCCAATCGCCGGAGCCCGCCATGCCGCCCCCTGCCCTGCGCCGCCACACCCTGGCCGACCTGCTGCGCCGCACCGCCGCGCGCCATCCCCACAAGCCCGGCATCCTGTGTGGCGACGTGGCCTGGACCTGGGCCCAGTTCGCCGACGTGGTCGAGCGCCTGGCCGCCGGCCTGCACCGCGAGGGCGTGGCCCATGGCGACCGCGTGGCCGTGCTGGCGCGCAACTCGCACGGCTTTGCCGCGCTGCGTTATGCGCTGGCCCGGCTGGGCGCGGTGCTGGTGCCGGTGAACTTCATGCTCCATGCCGACGAGGCGGCCTACATCCTGCGCCACAGCGGCGCGCGACTGCTGGCGGTGGACAGCGGCCTGGCCGCGCTGGGCCGCGATGCGGCCACGCGCGACACCGCCATCACCCGCCTGCTGTGGCTGCCGGGCGAAGCCGCTGGCAGCTGCCCGCCGGACTGCCTGGATTTCCACGCGCTGGCCGACACCGATGCCGCCACGCACCCGGCGCCCGAGATGGCGTTCGACCGCGAGCACCTGCTGCAGATCGTCTACACCAGCGGCACCGAGAGCCTGCCCAAGGGCGCGATGCTGACCCACGGCGCGGTGATCGACCAGTACCTCAGCTGCATCGTCGACGGCGAGATGGCGGCCGATGACGTGGTGCTGCATGCGCTGCCGCTGTACCACTGCGCGCAGCTCGATGTGTTTCTGGGCCCCAGCGTGTACCTGGGCAGCACCAGCTTCATCACCAGCCAGCCCACGCCCGAGAACCTGCTGCGCCTGATCGCCCGGCACCGCATCAGCCAGTTCTTCGCGCCGCCCACGGTGTGGATCGGCATGCTGCGCCACCCGCTGTTCGACGAGGTGGACCTGGGCAGCCTGCGCAAGGGCTATTACGGCGCGTCGATCATGCCGGTGGCGGTGATCGAGGAGCTGATCCGCCGTGTGCCGCGGATGCGGCTGTGGAACTTCTACGGCCAGACCGAGATCGCGCCGCTGGCCACGGTGCTGACGCCTGAAGACCAGCTGCGCAAGCCCGGCTCGGCCGGCCGCGCCGCGCTGAACGTGGAAACCCGCGTGGTCGACGACGACATGAACGACGTGCCGCCCGGCAGCGTGGGCGAGATCGTGCACCGCAGCCCGCAGCTGCTGCTGGGCTACTTCAACGACCCCGAGCGCACCGCGGTGGCCTTTGCCGGCGGCTGGTTTCACAGCGGTGACCTGGGCGTGCTGGACGCCGACGGGTATCTGAGCGTGGTGGATCGCAAGAAGGACATGATCAAGACCGGCGGCGAGAACGTGGCCAGCCGCGAGGTGGAAGAGGCGCTGTACCGCCACGAGGCGATCAGCGAGGTGGCCGTGGTGGGCCTGCCGCACCCGCGCTGGATCGAGGCCGTGACCGCGGTGGTGGTGCGCAAGGCCGGCAAGGCCTTGAGCGAGGCCGAGGTGATCGCCCATGCGGCCCAGCACCTGGCGCCGTTCAAGTGCCCCAAGGCCGTGCTGTTTGTCGACGCGCTGCCCAAAAACCCCAGCGGCAAGCTGCTCAAGCGCGCGCTGCGGCAGACGTTCGAGGGGCATTTCAGTCATTGACCCCCCCCGGAGCGGCGTCGCCGCCTCCCCCCAGGGGGCGCCGCCAGCGGACCGGCAAAGGCGGATCCGCGGCGTCCGCTGGATTGAGCCTCGACGCCACGCACGTTGTTGGCGCTGGCATCATCGGACGATGCTCATCACCATCGCGCCAGAAGTTCGCCTGTTCGTCGACATCGAGGGCGCCGGCTGGGTGCCCGACGGCCCGCGCCTGCGCCAGCAGCCCACGCTGATCCTGCTGCACGGCGGGCCGGGCTACGACCATTCCAGCTTCAAGCCGCTGTTCAGCCAGCTGGCCGATGTGGCGCAGATCGTCTATGTGGACCACCGCGGCCATGGCCGCGGCAGCCGCCGCCCGGCCGACGAGTGGACGCTGGACACCTTTGCCGACGACGTGGTGCGCCTGAGCGACGCGCTGGGCATCGAGCAACCCATCGTGCTGGGCCAGAGCTTTGGCGGCATGGTGGCGCAGCGCTACCTGGCGCGCCACCCGGCGCATCCGGCCAAGGTGGTGCTGTCGTCCACCGCGGCGCGCTTCAACCTTGAACGCAAGCTGGCGATGTTCGAGCGCCTGGGCGGCCCGGCCGCGCGCGCCGCCGCCGAAGCCTTCTGGACCGCGCCGGCAGAAGGCACCTGGGCCGCCTACCAGGCCGCCTGCATGCACCTGTACAACCCCACGCCGGGCAACCCCGAGGCGCGCCAGCGCAACGTGTTCAACGAAGAGATCCTCTTCACATGGTCGGCTGCTGAGTTTCCGGTGATGGACCTGCGCCCCGGCCTGGCCCGCGCGCAGTGCCCGGTGCTGGTGATGGCCGGCGCGCTGGACCCGGTGACGCCGATCGACGACGCGCGCGAGATCTTCGATGCCCTGCCCGCTGCCCACCGGCAATGGGCCGAGTTTGCGAATGCGGGCCACGGCGCCTGGCGCGACCAGCCCGACGCGGCCATGGCCAGGCTGCGCGCCTTCATCGCGGCCTGAGCCGGTGCCGGCCGCAGCGGCGGCTCAGCGCATCACCCACACGCCGGCACTGCGGCCAGGCAGGCTGAGCCGGCCGGCCGCCGCATCGTGCCGGGCCTGGCTGCGCAGCCGCGCATCGGCCGCCTGGGGTGCCGCCAGCACCGGATGCAGCTGCCAGGCCGCTTGGCGCAGTGTGTCGGCGGCCAGCGTGGCGGCCTCGGTGCGGGTGTTGAACACCGCCAGCACATGCCGCCAGCCGGCGCCGGGCAGGCCGCGGCCATCGAACGCGATCGCGATCAGGCCGGGGTCGTCCTGCGCGCCGGCGGCCAGGAAGCGCAGGCGCTGGCGCACAGCCTCGGCGCTGCGCAGGCGGAACACGCTGCTGCTGGCGCGCACCGCCAGCCAGTCGGCCAGGCTTTGCCGCGCAAAAGCGATGTCGCCCGGCTGCGCCTGCAGCACGGGGTCGGCCAGGCGCGGCGCCATCCAGGGGTAGAGCGCGGCGTTGTCGCGCGCGGGCGGCAGGCCGCTGCCGAAGTGGTTCGTCTGGCCGCGCCAGTCCAGCCGGTTGAACCAGTCACCGGAATCGAAGCTGTTGCCGTCCAGGCTCTTGCTGCGCAGCAGCTCGATGCCGGCATGGAAGTAGGGCACGCCCTGGCTCAGCGCGGTCAGCGCGATGCCCAGGGCCTGCACGCGGGCCCGCTCGGCCGCGGGCGTGGCCAGCGGCAGCTTGAAGGCGTTGATGTCCCACAGCGTGGCGTTGTCGTGGTTCTCAACATAGTTCACCACCTCGTCGGGCTGGGCGGCATAACCGGCGCCGGGGCGGCCGGCGTAGTGCAGTTCAGCGCCGGGGCGCGGCACGCCATCGGCATCCGGCACGGCCACACCGGCCAGCGTGCCGGCCAGGCCCAGGCGCACCAGCGCGGCAGCGGCACGGGCGCCGGCCTCGCGCTCGGCCGGCGGGCGGCGTGCCGCCAGGTCGTTGGGGGCGTCCACCAGCCCGTTCAGCCAGCCCTGGCGGGCCACCACCGCCTCACCGCTGTCGCCCACGCCGCCGCCGCGCAGTGCATCGCGCGCGCGGTCACTGAACGTGGCGATGCCGGTGTCGGCCAGGCGGCCCTGCGCGGCCTGCACGAAGCGCGCGCCATCGGCCACCTCGCCGAAGTTCCAGCCCTCGCCCAGCAGCTGGATGTCGCGGCCCAGCGCGGCGCGCAGCTGGGCCTTCAGGCCCACCATCAGCGCGCGCGGCTGGTGGCCCATCAGGTCGAAGCGGAAGGAATCGATGCGGTGGTGGCGCGCCCACAGCAGCACCGAATCGCGCATCAGCCGGCCCATCATCGCGTGCTCGGTGGCGCTGTTGTCGCAGCAGGTGCTGCGCTCCACCGCACCGCTGGCATCCAGCCGGTGGTAGTAGCCGGGCACGATGCGGTCGAGCACCGCATGCGCGTGCTGGCCGCTGGCCGACAGGTGGTTGTAGACCACGTCCATGCCCACGCGCAGGCCGGCGCGGTGCAGCGCCATCACCATCTGGCGGAACTCGCGGATGCGCACCGCGCCGTCCTGCGCATCGCTGGCGTAGCTGCCTTCGGGGGCGTTGAAGTGCAGCGGGTCGTAGCCCCAGTTGAAGCAGTCTTGCGCGGCGCCGGCCATCACCGCGGCCTGCTGGGCCGGGCTGTCGGGCGGCGCCTCGGGCACCGTGGGTGTGGCGCAGCCCTGCTCGGGCACGGTGGCCAGATCGAACACCGGCAGCAGGTGCACATCGGTGAGGCCGGCGCGGGCCAGCGTGCGCAGGTGGCGCATGCCGGCGCTGCCGCGGTGCGCAAAGGCCGCGTACCTGCCGCGCAAGGCGGCGGGCACGCCGTCATCGTCGCGCGAGAAGTCGCGCACATGCAGCTCGTACACCGCCATCTCGGTGTTGGCGGCCAGTGGCTTGCCGCGCGGCGCGGTGGCCCAGCCGGGCGGCGACAGCTTCGGGTCATCGAGCCGGCCGATCCAGCTGAAGGTCGAGTCGGCCGACAGGCTGATCGAATACGGGTCGGTGACGCGCTGGCGCAGCAGGCCGTGGCCGGGCACGACCACATCCACCAGGTAGCGGTAGACGCGGCCGCGCTGGTCGCCCGGCAGCACGCCCTGCCACAGGCCGGTGGCCGGCTGCCATGCCAGCGGCCGCACGGCCAGCGCCGGGGCATCGGCCTGCGCGTGCACGCACACCGCCACCTGTTGCGCGGTGGGCGCCCACAGCGTGAAGCGCGCGGCATGCGGCGCGCGCAGTGTGGGCGTCACGCCCAGCGCCTGCGGTGCGGTGGCGGCGGCGGCGTACAGGTCGTCCAGCGCGCCGGCGGCCTGCAGCCGCGTGGCGGCGGTGATGCGGCCGGCGCTGTCCTCGATCACCAGGCGCAGCTGGCCACGGTGCAGCGCGCGCAACTGCTCGGGGGTGGCGGCATCGGCCGGCAGGCGCCAGCGCGCGCCCGGCAGCAGGTGGCGAAAGCGCATGGCCAGCGCGGCGGGCAGCGGCGTGGGGTCAGGCTGCAGCACCAGGCTGCGCTCGGCGCCACGCGCGATGCCGCCGGGCTCGGTGTGCAGCGTGGGCCCGGCGGCCCACAGCAGGCGCACGCGGCCCTCGCCCGCGGCGGCCGGCGCGGCGCCGGGCCACTGGATGCGCGTGGCATCCAGCCAGATGCCGCGCGCCTCGGGCAGGGCCTGGGCCTCGGGCAGCAGCGGGCTGGCCATGCCCGGCGCCAGGCAATCGGCCAGCGTGGGCGGTGCGGGCAAGCCTCCCTGCGCCTGCACCAGCCCCAGCGCGCCCAGCAGTGCGCAACTAGCAAAACTACGAAGCAAGAACCTGAAACGCAGCGCAGCCATAGAGACTTTCTCTGAGGGCCGGATGACTCCAGCTTCGATAGAGTGTAGTTTCACTACAAACATGGGTCTCTCCATGCGAACACCGATCGTGCGCCGTGCCAGCGCCGCACCGACGGCGGCCCTGCCGGGGGCGGCCGCGCTGGCGGCCGCATGGTTGGCCGCGGCCGTGCAGGCGGCGCCCGGCAGCCCGCCGGCCATGCCCGACACCCGGCCGGTGCCCGCACGCACCAGCGAGCACGGGCTGAAGGCCCTGCCGCCGCACTGGCAGCACGGCGTGTTCATGGAGATCTTCGTGCGCGCCTATGCCGACAGCGATGGCGACGGCACGGGCGATCTGCGCGGCCTGATCGGCAAGCTGGACGACCTGCAGGCACTCGGCATCCGCGGCATCTGGCTGATGCCCATCACCGCCAGCGGCGACCACGACCATGGCTATGCCACCACCGACCACCGCGCCATCGAGCCGGCCTACGGCACGCTGGCCGATCTGGACGAGCTGGTGCGCCAGGCCCGGCAGCGCGGCATCGGCATCATCATGGACTACGTGGTCAACCACGCCTCGGCGCAGCACCCGTTCTTCGTCGAGGCGCGCAGCAAGCCGGCGAGCGCATGGCGCGACTGGTGGGTGTGGGCCGACGGCGAGCGCCCGCGCGGCTGGGACATCTGGGGCCAGGACCCTTGGTACCACACCGCCAGCGCGCCCTGGGATTTCAAAGGCGAGCTGAAGACCCTGCCCCGCCCCGACGACAGCGCGCGCGGCTTCTACTTCGCCACCTTCGGGCCGCACATGCCCGACTTCAACCTGGGCCATCCCGCCGTGCTGCGCTACCACCGCGACAGCCTGCGCTTCTGGCTGAACCGCGGCATCGCCGGCTTCCGGCTGGATGCCGTGCCGCACCTGGTGGAAAACAGCGCGAAAGACTGGAACGACCAGCCCGAGAGCCGACGCATCACCCACGGCCTGCAGCGGCTGGTGAAGGCCTACCCCGGCCGCATGGTGGTGTGCGAGGCCACCGCCCAGCCGCAGGCCTGGGGCGCGCCCGCGGTGTGCGGCGGCGCCTTCGCCTTCGGCTACACGCAGCACTTTGTCGGCGCGGCCATGGGCCAGGCGGCCTCGGTGGCCGAGCTGGCGCGCTACTACCGCACGGCGCGGCCCACCATGGCCAGCTTTGTCTCCAACCACGACCTCTTTGCCGGCCAGCGCCTGTGGGACCAGGTGGGCGGCGGCACGCCCGGCTGGCAGGCGCGCTACCGGCTGGCCGCCGCCGGCTACCTGCTGCAGCCGGGCACGCCCTTCGTCTACTACGGCGAGGAAGTGGGCCAGGCCGGCGTGCCCGGCCTGCCCGGCGACCAGCCGCTGCGCGCGCCGATGAGCTGGACGGCCGACGACGCCGAGGGCCGCAACACCGGCTTCAGCACCGGCACGCCGTTCCGCCCGCTGGCGCCCAACCGCGCCACGCAGAACTGGCAGGCGCAGCGGCAGGATCCCGGCACGCTGTGGCACTTCTACCGCGCCATGATCGGCCTGCGCAACGCCCACCCCAGCCTGGCGCGCGGCAGCTTCGAGCACAGCACCGCCCAGGGCCTGGTGCTGGCCTTCCAGCGCCGCCTGGGCGCCGAGCGCACGCTGGTGCTGATCAACTACGACAACGCCGAGCGCAGCCTGCAGCCACCCGGCCTGCCGGCGGGCGCCCGGCTGCGGCCGCTGTGGCCGGCCGATGCGCCACTGCTGCGCGCCACGGGCGCGCCGGTGGCGCTGCCGGCGCAATCGCTGCGCGTCTACCGCATCGACGCGCGCTGAGGCCGCACTGAGGCCGGGTTGAGGCCGCCGAGGCCCCGGCAAGCGCGCATC
>CAYPDO010000102.1:1226-2466 GCA_964409495.1 uncultured Bordetella sp. | reverse complement strand
CTGAGGCCGCACTGAGGCCGGGTTGAGGCCGCCGAGGCCCCGGCAAGCGCGCATCGTCTGATCCGCATCAGACAAGGATCGATTGCTGCATTGCAACATCGCGCATTCGTCCACTCGTTCGCCGCCGACTCCGCGATGCCGCCCGCAGCCCATCCCTCCACCGCCGACGCGCCCGGCCTGCGCGAACGTTCGGCGCTGGGCCTGTACGACAGCCTGCGCATCGCCTACGGCGCACGCATCCGCGCGCTGCGCCCGCAGCCGGGCAGTGACCTGGCGGCCGCACTGCTGGCCCTGGCCTGCGATGCCTTCGACGGCAATGTGCACATCCAGTGCGAGGGCCAGCCGCCACTGGCCTGCGCCAAGGGCTGCGCCAGCTGCTGCACGCTGCGCGTGACCGCCAGCGCGCCCGAGCTGCTGGTGATCACGCGCTTTCTGCGCGCCACGCGCCTGGCCTATGCCCAGGTGGGCATCGACCTGATCGCGCGGCTGCGCGATGCCGACGCCGCCACGCATGGCCTGAGCGAGACCGAACGCGTGAGCCTGCGCCAACGCTGCGCCTTCATCATCCACGGCGCCTGCGCGATCTACAGCGTGCGGCCGCTGGCCTGCCGCGGCCATGCCTCGCACGATGTGCGCGCCTGCGTGGATGCAGCCGCCGGCCGACGCGAGGATGTGCCGTTCTCCGGCCCGCACCGCCTGGTGCGCAGCCTGGTGCAATCGGCCCTGCTGGCGGCGCTGGACGACGCCGGCCTGCCCTGGGGCCTGGCCGAGCTGAACGAGGGCCTGATGACCCTGCTGGATGCCGCGCACGACCCCGACCTGCAGTGGCGCGAAGGCATCGATCCGCTGGCCGGCGCCGCGCTGCGCGGCAGCGACCGCGCGCAGTGGCGCGAGGTGCTGGACGAACTGACCACGCTGGCGCGCTGAGCGGCGGCCGAGCACCCGGCCTCAACGGCCGTCCGGCGCGGGCGACATCAGGGCGACGCCCTTGATCTGCGCATACAGCGGCTCGCCCGGCTGCAGCGCCAGGGTTTCCAGGCTGCGGCGGGTGATGCGCGCCAGCAGTTGCACCGGCCCCGCGGCGGCCTCGCCCGGCCCGTCGGCGCAGCGCACGGCCAGGCACAGCAGCGCCGTGCTGCGGTCGGCGTGCATGCTTTGCAGCAGCACCGGCAACACATTGAGCACGCTGCTTTCCTGCGGTAGCTGGCGCGTCACGCTCACGTCGCGGGCCAGCACGCGG
>CAYPDO010000102.1:0-1126 GCA_964409495.1 uncultured Bordetella sp. | reverse complement strand
GGCCAGCACGCGGCCACGGTCCATCAGCACCAGGTGGTCGGCCAGGCGCGCGGCCTCGTCGATGGCATGGGTGACCAGTACCACCGGCAGTGCCAGCTCGCGGTGCAGGCGCTCCAGGTAGGGCAGGATCTCGGCCTTGCGCTGGGCGTCCAGCGCGGCCAGCGGCTCGTCCATCAGCAGCAGGCGCGGGCCGGTGGCCAGCGCGCGGGCAATCGCCACGCGCTGGCGCTCGCCGCCCGACAGCGTGGCCGGCCGCCGCGCCATCAACCCGCCGATGCCCAGCAGCTCGATCACCGCATCCAGCGCGATGCGCTGCGCATCGGCACCGCTGCGCTTGCGCCCGTAGGCCAGGTTGGCGGCCACATCCAGGTGCGGAAACAGCGCCGCCTCCTGGATCACATAGCCCAGCGGCCGCTGGTGCGTGGGCAGGAACACGCCCGTGGCATCGTCCTGCCACACCTGGCCGTCGACGACGATGCGGCCGGCCGCGCGCTCCAGCCCGGCGAGTGCGCGCAGCACCGTGGTCTTGCCGCAGCCCGAGGGGCCGATCAGCGCGGTGACGTGCCGGTCGCGGAAGTCGAGATTGATGTTCTTCAGCGCCTTGTGCTCGCCATAGTAGAAATCGAGGTTCTTCACCGCGATCCGGACGGGCGCATCGGCATCGAGCGTCTGCGGGCTGAGTTCGAGGGTGGACAGCATCGAAGGGTTCCTTCGGATCGGACGCGACGGTGGGAAGGCGCTGGTCTTACTTGCTGCCGCGGACGATGCGGCGGGCGATGATCGAAAGCAGCAGGATGGACATGGTGATGATCAGCGAGCCGGCCCAGGCGAGCTGCTGCCAGTTCTCATAGGGCGCGGAGGCAAACTGGTAGATCGTCACAGGCAGGTTGGAAACGCCACCAAGCAGCGTCGGCGAGAACCAGAACGAATTGTTCAGCGCGGTGAAGATCAGCGGCGCCGTCTCGCCGGCGATGCGGGCGAGCGCGAGCAGGATGCCGGTGACCATGCCGGCCTTGGCCGCCTTCCAGGTGATCGAGGTGATGACCACCGACGGAGGTGCGCCCAGCGCCGAGCCGGCCTCGCGCAGCGGCCCCGGCACGAGGCGCAGCATGTCCTCGGTGGTGCG
>CAYPDO010000101.1:0-10576 GCA_964409495.1 uncultured Bordetella sp. | reverse complement strand
CAGCACGCTCAGCGGCTACCGCGTGGTCTTCGTGCCCTTTGCCGGCGGCAAGCCCACGGGCACGCCGCGCGACATCCTGTGGGGCTTTCTGGCGCCGGATGAATCGGTGTCCTACGGCCGCCCGGTGGGCGTGGCCATCGGCCCCGACGGCCGCTCGCTGCTGGTGGCCGACGACGTGGGCGATGTGGTCTGGCGGGTCAGCGCACAACGCTGAACCTGGCCGGCGGCGCGACGTCGACGCACTGCACCCCGCCGATGCGCATGGGTGCAGGCCACAAGCACCGCCGCACACGGGTCGGCGGACGCAGCAAGGCCTTGCCCTGTGGCGATGACGGTCTCATGCCATGCATGCGCCCATACACAATGGGGGATAGACGGCCAGAAGCGCTGCCCCTAGCGTCACGACTTCAGGCCGCTCAATGCGCCGGCATGCAGCGCAAGCACAGGAGACCCGACCCGTGACACAGCCACCCCCCCACGCACCCCAGTTCGGCAGATCTGCTTGCGCACGCCGTGTTGCCGCCGCGGCCACCCTTCTGGTCGCCTTGGGCTCGGCCTCTTGCGCATACGCTGGACTTCTGGTCGACATCGGCAGCCCCGGCGCCTTGCAGCCGTGCGGCCTGTGCGGCAGCACTGGTCGCACCTTCGGCTATGCCTTCAGCCTGTCCGAGGCCGTGGTGGTCAGCGCACTGGGCGCCTGGGACCAGGACAGCGATGGCCTGGACGTCGACACGCAGGTTGGATTGTTCAATTCAGCGGGCCAGATGCTGGCCAGCGCCACGATCGATGCGGCTGCCACGGCGCAAGCGTCGGCACTCGCGGACGGCCGCTGGCTGATGGCGGCCGTGGCGCCGCTGCAGCTGTCACCTGGCCACTACTTGATCGGCCAGGTGTTTTTCGACGGACTGCCCCTTGCCCAGCTTGACCCGGGCCTGATCACGCCGGCCTACCTCACGGTCACCGGCGGCATGCACAGCCCCGATGTCGATGCCGGCCTGCGGCCGCCGGTTGACGATTTCGCGGCCGGCGCACTGTTGGGGCCAACGCTTTCCGCCCAGGTGCTTGCAGAGCCTGGCAGCCTGGGGCTTTGCCTGGCTGCGCTGGCAGCCTACGGTGCCGGTCATCGGCGCCGCGCCGGCCGACCCAGCAGTGCCATCGACCACCATTGACACGCGGAGCACACCATGTTGAATGCCATCAAGCCCTTTCGCCGACTGGTCGCTGCGCTTCGGCCGGCTGGGTTGCTGCTTGCCGCCGCCGCTGGATTGGGCGCCCCCGCGGCGCAGGCCGCCTGCGCCGCCACTGGCCCGGCCCAGCAATTCGTCACCATGAACGTGCCCAACATTGCCACCCAGCCGCCCACTGCGATGACGGTCAAGGGCAAGCTGAGCTTTCCCGGCTCGTTCGATGGCGTCAGCCGATGCATCGGCAACAGCCAGAAGCTGCCTGCCGTGCTGATACTTCATGGCTCCAGCGGAGTTGACTCACGCGGCGACTTCTACCAGGTGGCACTGAATGCCGCGGGCTTCGTCACTTTGCAGATCGACATGTGGGAGGCGCGCGGCGTCAACAGCGCGGCAAATCGCCCTGCGGCACCCATCCTCACCTACCCTGATGCCTTCGCTGCCCTCAACTTCTTGGCCGCCCAGACCGAGGTCAATCCTGCCCGCATAGGCGTGCTGGGCTTCTCGTGGGGCGGCGTGATCAGCCTGATGGCCTCAGAGCAGCTCTACACCCTGCAGTTTGGCGGTGGGCGCAGCTTTGCCGCCCATGTGGCGCACTATCCAGTGTGCTATGGCGCCAACAATGCCAGCATCCCGGCACTGCAACCCAATGCCCGCACTGGCACGCAGTACCTCAACCCCACCGGCCGGCCAGTGTTGATCCAGATCGGCACGCTGGATGATTACGACAACGGCAGCGCGCACTGCCGCAACCTGGCCAATGCCGTGAACACTCGTCAGGGCCGAACCGTCGTGCAGGTGCAGGAGTACCCTGGCGCCTATCACGCCTTCGACCGACTGATGGTGCCAATCGAGGCCGCCGACCCCTTCGGCAACGAAGGCAGCTACTTCAGCACCGGCGTGCTCCCGCTGGTGCGCTTGCGGCCTGACGTGGCACAGGCCATCGCCGCACGGCAGAAGGTGGTGCAGTTTCTGCGCCAGAACCTGTGACCGCTGCCCTTTGTAGAACGTTGTAGAAGACTGCCGCAGTCGTCGAAATCCAGAGCCGCGGTGGCGGTCCTGCGGCGCTGGGCCGTCACAGTCGGCTCTCCAATGGCAGTGGCCGGCCCCCCGCCGCGCCGACGCGGCCGCTCGCCACTGGTGGCCGGCGTCAACGGCGATGTGATCTGGCGCGTCAGCGCGCTGCTTCGCCGGCGCGCGCGGCACCACCCTGCCAGGCCGGCTCGGCGGCCAGGCGGCGGGCCATGTCGGCCTGGCGCGCGATCAGCGTGTCGGCCAGCGCCGGGCGGGCGCCCGCCTCGGCCAGCACCTGGCGGATCCGCGCCGGGGCCAGGGCCGTGACGACGCGGATGGCGTGGCCGATCTGCGCGCCCTGCATGTCGCCGAACAGGCGCCGTGCCTGCGGGTTGTCGGCGCTGTGGCGCAGCGTGTCCAGTTCGCCCACCGTGGTGCCGAAGGCTCGGCCCTTGGGCTCGCCCTGGGCGCGGAACTCGAGCGCGCCGCCCACGTCGAGCGTGTACACGGTGCCGGCGGCCACGCCCTGGTTGTCGCCGGCAAAACCGGCGGCGTCCCAGTTGGCCAGCCAGGCATGCACGCCCAGCCAGTGCTGCGCCTGCCGGCGCTCTGCCGCGCTGAAATGGGCCAGGTGCCGCTTGTCGAGCACCAGCCATTCAGTGGCCACCTGATCGGGCCGCGCCGTCGGCAACTGGCGCAGCACCGGTGCACCGGCCAGGCGGTACAGGCGTGCCGCCAGGCGTTCGTTGTCGGCCTGCGCGCGCGATTCGAGCGTCTTCACATACCACCGCCGGCCGGCCTCGTCCTCGTACACGCCGGCCGGGTGGCTGCCCAGGCCGCCGCCCACACGCCGCAGCCTGGCGGTGTCGATCACCGGCCCGCCGTGCTCAGGCCCCCGCATCACGCCTCAGGGCAAGGCTGGGTGCGCCGCACCAGCGCCAGCTGCGCGGGCGTCTCGATGGCGCCCTGGCGCACCCGGCGCACCTCGCGCACGGCCTGGTCGGCAGGCATGCCCAGCTCCACCAGCAGCCGCGCAGCCATCATGCCGGCGCGGCCGAGGCCGCCCTTGCAGTGCACCAGCACATCGGCGCCGCCGCGCAGCAACGCGCGGATCTCGGCCCCCTGCGTGGCCCACTGCTGCTCGAAGGCCTCGGTGGGCACCGAGAAGTCGGCAATCGGCAGATGGCGCCAGGCCATGCCGCGGCGCTGCACGGCCTCGCCCAGGCCGGGCACCTGCAAGGCCTGCAGCTCGGCCGGCTCCACCAGCGTGAGCACCAGGCGGGCGCCCCAGGCAGCAATCACATCGAGATCGGCGTCCAGATCGCGTGCCCAGGCGCCGGTGGCCGCCGCGCGGTCGTGCTTGCCGGGGCAGAAGGTGATGCCGACGCGGCCCTGCGGCGCGCTGGCGCGCACCGCGGCAATCTGCAGCGGATGGCTCTGACTGGTGCGTGCGGCGCGCATGACGAAACCGGAGGTGCCTGAAGGCATGGCGTTGGTGGCCAGCCTAGCCGAACCTGCCGCGTACGTGCCGGCGCCAGGTCAAACCCACGGCATCCCGCTGGGGTGGCGCGCGCGCACGCGGCATGTCAGCCGGCAAGGCGGCACCATGCACTACCCTTGGCACCGCGCCGCCGCAGCGGGGCCTGCCAATGGCGGGCCCCGGCGCCGGGGCCAGAACAAGCAACGACAGAGCAAGGGCAGATCCGGATGGGCAGCAGGGTGGGCGGGGCACGGGCCCCGGGCGCAGCGCCGCGCGGGCGCGACCGGCGCCGCGGCTGGGTGGCGCGTTGCATGGGCTGGCTGTGCTGCTGGCCGCTGCTGTGGGCCACGCTGGCGCAGGCCATGGTGCGGGCACCGGCCACGCCGCCCGCCGGCCCGGCGCCCGCCGCTGCGCTGGTGCTGCACGACGCCGCCGGCAGCCTGGCGCTGTGGCCGGCCCTGCGCTGGCTGCACGACCCGGGCGCCCAGCTCGACCTGGCCGCCGCGCGCGCCCGCACGCCGCAGTTCACGCCGCCGCGCACCGCGGCCGGCACGCTGGGCCTGCAGCCTGGCGCGGCCTGGCTGAGCGTGGTGCTGCAGGTGCCGGCCAGTGGCGACGGCCACTGGATCCTGGAATCCGACCACGCCTCGGTGCAGCACCTGAGCTACCACCTGCTGGACGACGGCGGCCGCCTGGTGCAGCAAGACCGCATGGGCGCGCTCGAACGCCTGCATGGCCGCGTGCCCACCGCGCGCCTGACGCTGCAGCCCGGCCGCAGCTACCAGCTGCTGCTGCGCGCGCAGTCGCAGAACCCGCTGATCCTGCCGCTGCGCCTGAGCAAGCCCGGCCCCTACATCGACCAGGCGCTGGCCGCCCAGGCGCTGCAGGCCCTGCTGGCCGGCCTGAGCCTGGCGCTGCTGGCCTACAGCCTGGGCCAGGCCTGGTGGCACCGCGACCGCCTGAGCCTGAAATACGCCTTCCTGGTGGCCAGCTCGATGACCGTGTCGCTGGCGCAGTTCGGCCTGGCGGCGCAGTACCTGTGGCCGGGCCAGCCCTGGGCGCTGCGCCACGGTGCCGGCCTGGCGGCGCTGCTGGCGCAGTGCGCCAGCTTTCTCTACAACGAGGCGGTGCTGCGCGAGCAGCCGGGCTGGCGCGGCTTCAGCCACACGATGCGCGCGGGTGCCGCGGTGATGCTGGCCACTGCGCTGCTGTATGCCACCGATGTGATCGGCGTGGGCGGGCTCAGCGCCGTGGCCGGCACGGTGGGCATGATGCCGGCGCTGCTGGGCCTGTCGCGCGCCTGGGCGCTGGTGCGCCGGCGCGAGGCCACCGGTGCCTACCTGCTGCTGGCCTGGCTGGGCTACTACCTGGGCATCTTCACGCTGATGGGCGTGTCCTACGGCCGGCTGCCGGCCACGCCCTGGACGCTGCACGCCTTCCAGCTGGCCGCAGTGCTCGACCTGCTGCTGTTCCTGCAGGTGCTGGTGCTGCGCCAGCGTGCGCGCCTGGCCCGGGCCGAGCAGCAGGCCGGCCAGGCCGCCCAGCTGCGCAGCCTGGCCGAGACCGACGCCCTCACCCAGCTGCCCAACCGCCGCGGGCTCGAGGCCCTGCTGCCGCCGATGCTGGCACGTGCCAAGCCCGGCCACGGCCTGGCGCTGTACATGATCGACCTGGACGGCTTCAAGGCCGTCAACGATGGCCATGGCCATGCCGTGGGCGACCATCTGCTGTGCGCCGTGGCCGAGCGGCTGCGCCAGCACATCCGCCAGCACGACGTGCTGGCGCGCCTGGGCGGCGACGAGTTCGTGCTGGTGGCCGAGGGCCTGCAGCATGCCCGCCAGGCGCAAGAGCTGGGCGCCAAGCTGCTGGACGCGCTGCAGGCGCCGCTGCTGCCCGACCGCCAGGCCCTGCCGCTGGGCCTGACCGCCGGCTGCGTGTTCGTGGAACAGGCCGCGCCGCTGGAGCATCTGCTGCAGCGGGCCGACCAGGCCATGTACCGCGGCAAGCAGGCCGGGCGCGGGCGCGTGGAGGTGGACGCTCAGCCCGCCAGCAGCGCGTAAGACGCCAGGCGCTGCAGGCCGTGATCGACTGCGGCCGCCACCTGGATGCGGCGCTGCGCGGCATCGGCGGGCGTGGCAGGCGTGGTGGCCGTGGTGGGGGCTTCGGGCGCGTCGGCGGCCTTCGGCGCGGCCGTCTGCGGCAGCGCCAGGCGGCCGGCGGCCACCTCGGCATCCAGCGCCTGCACCAGCTGGGCCTGGCTGCGGCTGCCATCCAGCAGGCGCAGCAGCGCCAGGCTGAAGGGCTGCAGCCGGATCACCTCGTGGCGCAGGTTGGTCACCAGATCCAGCGTGGCCGCCTCGTGCCGCGCCCAGGCGCTGGCGCGCGGCCGCGGCGACACGCCGCCCACGCAGGGCGGCTGCCAGCTGCGCAGCTCGACCAGCCCTGACACGAAGCACTGCAGCAGGTCGTGCATCAGCTGGCCGGTGTGCGCCGCGCGCTGTGCGGCCGGCACCCAGTCGGCGGCCAGCTGCACGGCGGCGCCGGCCAGGTCGTCAAAGCGCCAGCCCAGCGGCCAGCGCTGCGCCAGCAGGGCCAGGGCGGCCTTGGTCAGCGGGTTGGCGCTGGTGCCTTGCTGCTGCACCTGGTGGCCCTGGCGCAGGCTGAAGCGCACCGCCACGCCGGGCCGCAGGTCAAGGCCCGGCACGGCGCCTGCGCCCGCCGCCGCGCTGTCCGGCGCGGGCGCCGCGTCGGCGGTGGCCGCCGAGGCGATCCACAGCGCCGGCAGCACCTCGGGCGACAGGCCGCGCCGCGGCTGCAGCGCGGCCTTGCACAGCAGGGTCTGGCGGAAGTGGCGGTTGCGGATGAAGTCGAGCTTCTGCTCGAAGGCCACGATGTCGGGGCTGGCCGCCTGCAGCCGCGCCACGGTGTCGGGTGCCAGGCCGCTGGGCAGCATGCTGTGGAAATCAGCCTCGGCCAGGTACTGCAGGCCGGCGGCCGCGGCGCGTTCGACGAACTGCTGGAAGTACATCGGCGTGTTGTCCGGCGCCAGATGCTCGTGGAACAGGTACCAGTCGGCACTGCCGCTGAGCTGCGCCAGCTCGGCATGCAGCTGGCGCGCATGCGGGGCGCCATCGGCCGGCACGGCCTCCAGCATCAGCGCCAGCGTGGCACGCGCGGCGGCCACGCGCTGGGCCGGCGTGCCCTGGGCCGCACCGCCTGCGCCCAGCAGCTGGCGCACCGCGCCACGCACATGCCAGCCCGGCAAGGTGTTGTAGCTGATGTAGGCGATGCCCTCAGGGCCCAGGCAGCGCGCGGCCAGGGCCAGCACCGCGTCCTGCACCGCCGGCGGGATCCAGCTGAACACGCCGTGGCAGATGAGAAAGTCGAACCCGCCCCAGCGGGCATCGATGTCGGTGATCGACGCATGCTCGATGCGCACATTGCCCAGGCCCAGCGCGCGGATCGCGGCCTGGCCTTGCTGCACCTGGCGCAGCGACAGGTCGACGCCGACAAACTGCGCCTGCGGCAGCGCCACCGCCAGCGGGATCAGGTTGCCGCCGGCCGCGCAGCCCAGCTCGAGCACGCGGCAGCGCGTGATCTCGGGCGGGTTCAGGCCGAACACGCGCGCCAGCGTGGCCAGCCGGTCGGGATGGGTCTGGGCGAAGGCCTGGCTGTTGTAGGGCACTTCGTCGTAGCCATTGGCATCGGCGGCGGGGGCGGCATGCATCCCGTGCGCCGCGAGCAAGCCCCGGGCCACGCCGCACCGCGCCAGCGGGCCAGGCCGGTGCACAGGCGCGCCGCCTGCGCACCAGCGGCGGCCATCGCGGCGGGCGCCCTGTGCACCATGCACCCGACCAGGGCGTGGTTCAGACGCGGCACGGGCGCCAGCGCTGCCACCAGCGCGGGCTGGCCCCGGGCGGCGGCAGGCCAGCCGGCGGCACCGCCGGTGCCCGCCAGCACAGGCGTCGTTCAGTGCCTGGCGCCACGGCGGTGCCGGCACCGGCCTCGCGGCCGCACAGCTCGCGCTCCAGCGCGGCCTGCGTGGCCAGCATCGGCTCGGCATCCACCGCGCCCAGGCTCAGGGCCAGTTGCTGCATGGCCAGGTTGTCGGCCTGCACCCAGGCCTGCACGGCCGCCACGCCACGCGCGCCGGCCTCGGCCAGGGCCGTACACAGCAGCCGCCGGCCCAGGCCGTGGCGCCGCCAGTGGCAGTCCACCAGCAGCGCCAGCTCCCAGCCCGGTGCGTCGTGCGCCGACGCGGCGCAGGCCTCGGCCAGCAGGCGTTGCGGCTGGTCAGGGTGCACCACGCCCCAGGCGTGCAGCGCGCCGGCGGCCAGGGCGCACTGCCAGCGCCAGGCGGCGCGGTCAGGGTCCAGCGCGCCATGAAAGCGCCAGGTGCGCGCCGCGGCGTCCTGCGCCCGCCACAGCCGCGCCAGCGCTGCGGCATCGGCCGGCTGCAGGGCCTGCACCCGCAGTGTCGGGGCCATGCCTCAGTCCACCAGCGGCGCCAGCGCCACCTGCAGCCGCCGGCGCTGCGCCGGCGTGGTGAGCGTGTCCAGCAGCGCGGCGAACCGCGCATCGCGCAGGCCCGAGCCGATGTACTGCCAGCGGTAGGCCTGCAGCAGCACGGTGCGCAGGCGCTGGCGCTCGCGCTCGGCCAGATGGCGCCCGATCCAGGCCTCGAAGCACTCGGCATCGGCGGCCATCTGGGCCTGCAGGATGCCGTCGACGGCCATCAGCAGCACGATCAGGCCGTCCACGCCCTGGTCGCGGCCGATGGCGTCCAGCGCGCGGTGCACGCGGCGCCACTCCAGCGCGTCGAGGATGGCGTGCTGCGACTCCTCGCGCCAGTGGTACAGGAAGATGTCGCGGAAGATCGGCGACAGCCCGGGCTGCGGGCCGATGCTCTGGCGGTAGTGCACCTGCGTGAACAGCTCGATGTGGCAGGTGAGCGCCAGCACCGACCAGTCGGGCGCCTGCATCACCGTCATCGCCACCGCGTCGGGCTGCGCGACAAAGCGGTAGCCGGCCGGCATGGCCTGGGCCATCAGCGCGTCCACGCGGCGGAACAGCGCCTGGTGCTTGAGCTCCTCGTCGGCAAAGCGCACCAGGGCCTCCAGCGCGGTCTGGTCGCGAAACCAGTGGCTGCGGCTGAGCTCGAGCATCTTGGCGCCGATGAAGCGCTCGACCAGGCCGAACATGTTGGCGTAGGTGCGCCCCTGGATCTGGCTGAGCAGGCGCTGCTCGTCGGCCGTCAGGCCATCGAGCCGGTCGACCTGCGACAGCGCATCGGGCAGGAACTTGTGCGCCAGGTCGATCTGCCGGCCGCGCAGCACATCGCTGTCGATGTCCCAGCGCACGCGGCGCGACACCTCGATGCAGCGCGCATAACGCGCTGCGTCAGCGTTCACATCGCCGGCGTCGCCGGCGCTGCCGTCCGGCTCGGTGTGCAGCAGCTCGGCGTGCATCGGCGCGGCGTCCAGCGGGTCGGCCGGGTGCGGGCTCTTGTTCAGCGTGGGGATCATGGCGTGGGGCTCCAGTCAGGCGGGAAACGGGCTCGGCGGCGCGGCCACCGCCCGCAAGGGCCGCGATCAGCGCCGACCCGTGTTCCACGGCCCGCCAGCCGCCGGCCGGACAGCGCGCGGGCCGCGCCTCATCCCTGCGGATGAAGCGGCGGCCACGCGCCTGCGGCTGCTGTCCGGATCGGCCGGCCGGGTGCGTGATACCGGATCCACCGTCACACCACCCACTGCCAGGAGCCCCGCCATGAAAGCCATCGACCTGCACCGCAAGAGCCCCCGCATCGCCCTGGTGATCGGCAGTGGCGGGGTGCGCAGCGCCTCGGCCATCGGCGCCATGCAGGTGCTGCAGCATGAAGGCCTGGCGCCGCAGCTGCTGGTGGGCTGCAGCTCGGGCGCGCTGATCGCCGGCGTGCTGGCGCTGGGCGTGCCCGTGGCGCAGGCCACGCGCATGGTCACCAGCGCCTGGTCGCAGGAGCTCACCGAGCAGCACCGCTGGCGCGCCTGGCTCGAGCTGGCGCTGCCGCGGCTGATGCGCTTCGGCCCGCACTTCGCGCTGCGCAAGGCCACGCTGATCCGCCAGCGCCTGGACGAGGCCTTCGGCCACCAGCGCATCGAATCGCTGCCGGTGGCGCTGCGCGTGACGGCCACCGATGCCGCCAGCGGCCACCCGGTGGTGCTGGCCGAGGGCCCGGTGGCCCAGGCCATCCAGGCCAGCATGGCGGTGCCGATGGTCTTTCCGCCGGTGCAGGTGGGGCCGCGCCTGCTGCTCGACGGCGTGCTGTCCGACCCGCTGCCGGTGTCGGCCGCCGACGATGCCGACGTGGTGCTGGCGCTCGGCTTCGAGGGCCGGCTGCCGCGCCGCGTGAACCATCCGGCGCGCCTGGTCACGCGCATCAGCACGGCCATGATCAACAACCTGATGGCGGCCCGGCTCGAGGCCGCGCGCCACGCCGGACCGCCCATCGTGCCGCTGCAGCTGGTGCTGCGCGGGCCGGTGGGCCTGTGGCAGACCAGCGCGCTGCCGGCCATGGTGCAGGCCGGCGCCGAGGCCATGCGCCAGGCCCTGCCGGATCTGCGCCGCCAGCTGGCGCTGCTGGCGCCGCCCGAGGCCGCCGCGGCCTGAAGCCGTGCCTGGGCCCGCCCGGGCACCGATGCCGCGCCCGGCGCGCGCTGTCCGGCCCGGAAGCCTGCGCACGTGGAACCGCATGAACACCACCACCGCACGAGCGTCTCGATGACCCCACACCGCCCTGTTCAACACCTTCACCACCCCCGCCGGGCCGGGCCGCGGCCACGCCAGCGCCTGCTGGCGCCGCTGCTGTGCAGCGCGGCGCTGGCCACCGGCCTGCTCGGCGGGGCGCTGCAGGCCATGCCGC
>CAYPDO010000100.1:0-10782 GCA_964409495.1 uncultured Bordetella sp. | reverse complement strand
TTCGGCGCGCCATGCTGGGGCGATTGGCACGCCCGCAGTGTCACGCGATGGACAGACGCAACTGCGCAGCGGTTCCGCCTTTCGGAACCCGGTGTTTTCCCGAGGCCACCGCCGGCCCCTGATGAAACGCGGCGCGTGCCGTCCCTCCTGGCACAGCCACACCAACGCCGGGCCTGCCACTGCCTGCCCAGGTTCGCCCCAGCCGATGAGCCCTCTTCACGCACCACTCTGGCGCGCCCCAAGCCTTGCCGGTGCCCGCGCGTGCCGGCGCACAACACTCTGGGGAGGCGCCGTTGCTGTTACGCCCGGTTTCGCGGTGTCTCGAAATGCCGGTTTCTGGCATGCTCGGCGAGCGGCCAGAACCGCATCACAACAACATCGATCGCTTGACGCAGGGATGGAGAAGCAGGCATTCATGCAGGCCTGTCGGCACGGAGGGCAGCTTGCCGAGACCGCCTTGGTCACGATGTACCGTGACTACGGCCCGGCACTCTGGCGCGAGGCCTGGCGCAACCTGCACGACACCGAAGCCGCGCGCGACCTGCTGCAGGAAACCCTGCTCAAGGCCTGGCGCGCCTGCGCCAGCTATCGCGGCGACGCCGAGCTTTATGCCTGGCTCGTGGTGATCCTGCGCCGGCGCGCCATCGACATGCTGCGCAGCCGCCGCCCCGAGGACCCGCTCTACGACCGTGAAGGGGCCTTGCGCGACGACGTCGAGCAAGCCGCCCTGAACTTCCGCGACAGCGGCCTCACCGAGCCAGGGCAGTTGCTGATGCAGCACCAGAGCGAAGAGGTGTTCCGCCGCTGCGCCGAACGCTTTGCCGCCGAGCACCCGCAGGCCGCGCAGGTGATCCGCTGGATCGCCGAGGACGACCTGTCGCCGCAGGACGTGGCCCAGCTGATCGGCCGCAGCCCGGGCGCCACGCGCGAGTACATCTCGCAGTGCCGCAAGAAGGCGCGCCAGTACTTTGCCGAGTGGTACGCCCTGGCCGGCACGGCGCAGGAGGGCGCATGACCCGCCCGCCGACCGATCGCCAAGGCCAACACCATGCCCCGGCCGACGATGGCGCCGACCAGGACTGGGCCGACGCCCTGGCCGGGCGCAGCCCCGCCCACCCTCAGGCCGATGCCGCCGCGCGACGCGAGGCCGAGTGCCTGCGCCTGGCGCTGCGCCGCTGGCCCAGCGAGGCCCCGGCCATGCCGGCCGACATGGCCGCAAGCGCGGCGCGCCAGCCCATGGCCGGCCAGACGGCCGAGCCACCGGCCCTGGCCCAGCTGCTGGCCGAGGCCCGGCAGCAGGGCCTGGCCGCACCAGCCTGCGCCGCCTGCGCGGCACTGCGCGCCGCCTGGGCCAGGCTGCGGCCCGCCATCATGGGCCTGCCGCCCGCATCGGCAGGCCCGCCGCCAGCCCGTGTGCCCGGCAGGCTGCTGGGCATGGGTGCCGGCCTGGCCCTGGCCGGCGTGCTGGGTCTGGCCCTGCTGCCGCAGTGGCTGGCGCCACCAGCCGAAGCGCCCACGCTGCGCCAGGGCACGCAAGCCCTGCAGCGCAGCGTGGCCGACCCGCGCGCCAGCCGCGAGGCCCTGGCCCAGCGCCTGGGCGCCGCCGGTGCCGACGTGCAGCGCTATGAGCGCGCCGGTCGCTTCGGGCTGGATGCGGAGTTCCACCGCCCGCCCGATGCCGCGCTGCTGGCCTGGCTGCATGCCGAGGGCCTGCCGCTGGCCGCCGACGGCAGCCTGCGCGTTGAATTCCGGGCGGCCACGCCATGAAGCGGCGCGCCCTGCTCGCGGCCAGTGCGGCGCTGCTGCCAGGCGCCGGGCTGCTCGGCGCCTGGCCCGCGATGGCCTTGGCCCGGGCGGCCGCGCCGGCCGGCCAGAACCCAGCCCCGTTGCCCGCCGCGGGGCCCGAAGCCGCGGCCACCTGGATGGGCTGGGCCCGGCAGTGGCAGGCACGGGGCCACCCCGCCGCCGCCATCTGGCTGGCCAAACGCGCGCTGGCCGCCGCGCCGGCCGATGCGGCCGAGTGGCCCGCCTGGTTGCAAGAACTGGTCGGCTGGCTGGTCGATGCCGGGCGGCTGGACGAGGCCCGCGCACTGGGCGAGCGTGAGCGTGCCGTCACGCTGGCCCGCTTCGTCGATGACGCGAGGGATCCGGCCGCTGTGCTGCCGCCGGTGCCCTTCGCCGTTGAAGAAACCGCCTGGACGGCGGCCTGGCCGCCCGATCTGCCGGCAGCGCCGGATGCCCCTGGCGCGATGGCCGCGTGGCAGGCCCTGCCGGCCTGGCCCCAAGCGCGCCAGGCGCTCTCGGCCGGTGCCGCCCGCGCCACGCCGGCCCTGCCGCGCAGCACCGGGCCGCTGCTGCGGGTGCATGCGCTGGCGCAGGTCGAGCGCCTGCTGCTGCTGTTCGACGACGGCCGCAGCGTCATCCCCCATTCGTTGCACTGGCCGCAAGCACAGCGCGATCAGGAGCTTGGCGCCGTGCTCGCGGCGCTTGGCGAGCCCCCGCAGGCGGCCGCGCCCACGCCGCTGCTGGCCGGCCTGCGCAGCCTGCACCAGCGCTTTGGCGCGGCCGTCGAACTGGCGGCACGCCACGCGGGCACGCGCGAGATCGAGTTGCAGGTGGGCGGCACGCTGCGCGCCCTGCCCTGGGCCGCGCTGCTGGGCGATGCCGGCTACCTGGGTGAGCGCCTGGCCGTGCGCATGGCCCCGCTGGCCCCGGCGCCGCGGCCGGCGGGCAACACGCCCTCACCCACGGCACGTGCCAAGGGCACGCTGCGGGCGCTGGGCGTGTCGCGTGCGACGGCGGGGCTGCCGGCCCTGCCGGGGGTGGTGGACGAGGTTTGCGGCATCGTGGCGGGCCCGGTGCACGGCCTGCCGGGCGCGGCACGCAACTGCGGCCCCGGGGTGGTGGGGGGTGAAGGCTGGCTCGACGATGCCTTTACCGCCGAACGCCTGGTCGAGGCCGTGACGCGCCCGGCCAGCGGCGCGCCGGGCCTGCTGCACCTGGGCACGCATTTTGATCTGCGGCCAGGCCGCATGGCCCGCTCCAGCCTGCTGCTGGGCGATGGCAGCCGCTGGCCGCTGGCGCGCATCGCGGCACTGGATTTCAGCGCCCTGCAGCTGGTGACGCTGGCCGCCTGCGACACCGGCAGCAGCGGCAGCAACGCCGGTCCGCTGACCGAAAGCCTGCAGGATCTGATCCTGCAGCGCGGTGCCGGCCATGTGCTGGCCAGCCTGTGGCGGGTGGACGACGCGAGCACCAGCGCCCTGATGCGCGCCTTCTACCGCCACTGGGGCAGCGTGCCGCCGGCCGTGGCCCTGCAGCGCGCCCAGGCCGCCGTGCGCGAGCGCCCCGAATGGCGCGCCCCTTTCCACTGGGCCGGCTTCGTGCTGGCCGGGGAGGCCTGACCCCCTGACGTTGCCCGTGCTGCCGCGTCATTGCGCACAGGGCCTGCCACACGCATCTGCCGAATCGTCCAAACCCGTCATCTCTCGCGACCGCACCGGAGCCCATCCATGCCCACCACCGCCCCTCTCCCACCCACCCCGCGCCGCCGCTGGCACCAGCGGCAGTCGCCGCTGCTGCTGGCCGGCCTGGCACCACAGCCCGCCGGTGCGCAAAGCTGGCTCGAGGAGAAGCTCAAGAAGGCCAGGGAGGCGCTTGAGCAGGCCCAACAACAACAACAACAACAACAACAACAACAACAACAACAGCAGCAGTTGCAGCAGCAGCCCCAGCAAGCGCAACCCCCGGCGGGCCGGAACAACAACGCCGCACAGGCCGCGGCCGCAGCGGCAGCGGTGAATGCCGCGGCGCACAGCGCGCCGCTGCTGGTCAGCACCCGCGACGCATCGGGCATGCAGGCCCTGTTCGCCAAGGGCACGGTGACCGGGATGGACCTGATGCTGGAGATGAAGGCCATCCGAGGCCTGTTCGGCCACCGGCGCGGCGGCACGCGGCCTGATCTGTCCAGCCTGCTGTCGGGCACGGCGCAAGACAACCCGGGTGCGGCCAGCGCCGGTGCGCTGGGCGGCCTGTTCCAGGGCGGCGCCGAAGGCGTGATCCTCAAGGGCGCGATGGCCATCTTCGAGTCGGCCATGGCCAACGCCATCAGCAGCTCCACGTCGACCAGCGGCCTGGGCGACTTCCTGGACACCTTGCTGGGCGACTCGCAGCGCCTGGAGGCCCAGACCGTCACCCTGCCCTCGGCCAAGAACATGACGCCGCCGCAGATGCAGCGCGCGGTCAACCTGGCGGCCATCGTGGTGCTCACGCGCCTGACCGCCCGCGTCGTCGAGCAGGCCCAGAAAGACCTGGCCGAGCTCGACCAGGGCTACGCGGCCCTGGTCGAGCGCCGCGAGAAGGCGGCCACGCTGCTGCAGCAGGCGCTGGTGAGCGGCCTGCCCGACAGCGCACGCAACACCTTCTCGCCGGCCGAGCTGGACTACCTGCGCGGCTTCTCGGCCGAGAACTTCGTGAAGGACATGGACGCCCAGCGCCTGGCGCTGCGCCTGGTGGCGGTGACCGATCCAGCCGCCGCGGCCGACTACAAGCTGCAATCCGACGGCCTGGTCAAGCGCACCACCATTCCGCTGCGCGCCATGGGCGGTGTGGCGGCCTTCGGTGGCCTGCTGGCCTGGAGCGGGCGCGAGCTGTCCAAGCTTGGCAAGGATCAGCCGATCAGTGAACTGCTGGCCTTCGGACCGCTGATCTTCGCCTTCTTCAAGGAGGTGCCGCCCATCGTGCAGAACATCGCCAAGCTGGCCGTGGACGGCGTGCCGGAGCTGGCCGGCATGGTGTCGGGCAAGAACAGCGGCTTTCGCGTCGCGGTGGACGGCAAGACCGAGGAGGTGCGCAGCGCCGCCACCGTGTTCGAGACGCTCGACAAGCACGGCGTCATGCCCGAGCTGCGCAACGCCCTGTTCCGCAACGATGCGCGCGGCCTGCTGTTTGCGGTGAACCAGTGCGACAGCACCACCACCGCGCAGATGCTCGACCTGGCCACCACGCCCGAGCAGCGCAGCACCTTCGCACGCGAGACCCGCCAGCCCAACCCGGGCGAGTTCAGCTTCGTCGAGGCCTTTGCCGCCGGCGGGAAGGGCCAGGCAGAACTGGCCCATACCCTGCTGAAGAGCGACTACCGCCCGCGCCTGGACCGCGACATCGCGATGGCCACGGTGCAGATCGGCGTGGCGGGCACCGAGCAGCATCCCGCCGACGCGGCCAAGCCCGGGTTCCTGAGGTGGAACAACGACCAGCTGCTGCGCATGATCTTCGTCAACCGCGACGGCCGTGCCCAGCACAGCACGCTGGAGATCGGCAAGGTGCAGGTGCGCCCGGTGCCCTCGATGGCGTCGATCTACGCCTACGAGACCCTGGCCAACGCCTGCCGCCAGCAGTTCACGCCTGCTGCCGAGCCCAAGGCCCAGCCGGCCGGCTCGGCCACGCCGCCGGGGCAGAAGCAGCGCCCCGTCAAGAAGACCTGATTTCCCCCTGCACCACGAACAACCCCGGAGGACCCCACGATGAACCACGCCACCCACCGCCTGAGCCAGGCCATGGCCTGCATCGCCCTGGCTGCGCTGTCGGCCTGCAAGACCGTGCCCACGCAACCCGATCCGAACGCCAAGCCCGACATCAAGGAGACGGTGGGATCGGTGCTGATGCCCGCCGGCGCCAACTACCGCCTGGTGGAGCTGGCCGAGAAGGGCGTGAAGCCGAAGATCTACACCATCGTCGGCGGCATGGGCGACCCCAGCAACGAGAAGCTGCTGTTCCCGGCCGACGTGGCGCGCGCCATCGGCGTGACGCCGGTGCAGATCCAGCGCCGCTTCATGGACACCGTGGGCAAGACCAAGCGCTACGAGGTCTACAGCACCGGCACCAGCGTCACCGCCGACAAGTCCGACTACGTGGTGGACGCGATGTTCGTCAGCTCGACGCAGGAGCTGCGCCGCGTGGACGGCGGCGTGCGCGTGGCCGTGACCCAGGTGCAGGTGAACGCCATGCTCAAGCACCGCTACGACGAGCACAACCAGGGCGACAAGGGCCGCGCCGACTACCCGGTGTGGGACGCCCCGGTGGAGGCCGTGGGCACCACCGGCGCCACCAGCGGCGACCGCATGACGCTGATGCCGGGCGAGAGCGAGCGCGATCCCGCCGTGCAGCGCCGCCTGGGCATCGACTACGAGCGCGCGATGCAGCGCGCCTTCGACCGCCTGGCCGCACGCATCGACGCCGAGCTGCGCCCGATGGGCAAGGTGGTGGGCGTGGACGGCGACGGCATCAGCATCGTCGGCGGCGCGCGCAACGGCCTGCAGCGGGGCGACGAACTGGTGGTGTTCAGCGCCGGGCTCACCAAGATCGGCGCGCGCAACGAGTTCGTGAACATGCGCCCGCTGGCCGCCGTGCGCTGCAACGGCGTGGGCTCGGCCACCAGCCAGTGCGACGTGATCCGCCGCAACCCGAAGCAGGACGTGAAGGTGGGCGACTACGTGATCCTCACTGACCACTCGGCCAGCGGCGCACGCGCGGCTGCGGCAGGGCTCTGACACCATGGCCAACGCACCCGAACTGCAACGCCGCGACGTGCTGTCGCTGCTGGGCGCACCGCTGCTGCCGGCGGTGGGCGCCATCGCCCCGCTGCTGAGCCCGGCGGTGGTGGCCGCCGCCGCCAAGCATGGTGTGCGCACCGACGTGATCACCGTGCTGTACCGCCCGGCCACGCAGGACGCCCCCAGCCGCCTCGACCCCGCGGTGCAGACCGCCATCCGCCTGCTCGAACGCGAGTTCCTGCAGCGCGGCCTGAAGGTGCTGCAACCCACCGCCGACGTCTACCGCCTGATGGACCAGGGCAACGGCGTGGTCGTGACCTTTGCCGCCGACGCCGGCTTCTCGCTGGTGTTCTCGGCCTACAAGAACCTGCGCCCGGTGCCGCAGCAGGAGGGCGCGGTGGCCGAGCTGCGGCTCGAGTCGCGGGTCATCGTCGGCCGCAGCATCCTCTCGGCCGAAGAAGGCCGCGGCCAGATGTTCATGCGCGGCGAGGCCGACACGCGCGAATACGGCGAGCGCCGCGCGATGGAACTGGCCGCCGGCCGCGCCGCCGCCGACCTGGCCGAGAAGACCGCCGAGCAGCTGAAGGACCTGACCGCCGAGCGCATTGCCGCGATGCTGGGCCCCGATGGCAGCAACCGCACCGATGCCGAGGTGGTGTCGCCGCTGCCCGAAGGTGGCGTGACCGCGCCGCCCACCGTGACGCTGCCCCCGGCCCCGCCACCGCCACCCAAGCCGCCCGCTGCACCGCCGCCTGCGCCGGTGGCACCGCCCGTGGTGAGCCCTCCGGTCGCGCCGGCGATGCCACCCGCACCGCCGGCACCACCGATACCGCCCACACCGCCGGTCGCGCCGCCGCCCCTGCCACCGGCGCCGGCTCCGATGCCCGCAGCGCCACCGGTGCCCGTCGCCCCGCAACCGGCCGTGCCCGTCACCGGCCGCCGCTGGGCGCTGGTGGTGGGCATGTCGAACTACGGCTCGGTGCGCGCGGCCGGCGTGCAGGGCATCACCGATCTGCCCGGTGTGGCGCGCGACACGCAGCGCGTGGTGAGCACGCTGTCCGACATGGGCTTTGCACGCGAGCGTCTGGCCGTGTACCAGGACGCCCAAGCCACCGGCGGTGCGGTGCGCGGCATCCTCAAGCAGATGGCCGGCAAGGTGGCGGCCGACGACCTGGTGGTGATCTTCTTCTCCGCCCACGGTGGCGACAAGGATTTCAGCGCCTCGGGCTACGGCATGCCCATCCTGGCCGACTACCGCCCCAACGACCCCAACACGCTCGACTTCTGGGAGCTGCAAAGCCTGGCGCGCAACCTGCGCGGCAAGGTGGTGTGGATCAACGACACCTGCCACTCCGGCGGCGCGGCCACCAACGTGGCCAGCGTGGTGGTGGGCGGCAATGGCGTGCAGGCCCAGCGTGACGTGCGCGGCCCCGATGCCATGACCGTGGCACGCGGCACCGCGCCAGGCCAGGACTTCGCCATCCTCACCGCGTCCAGCCCGCACGAGATCTCGTGGGAGACCGCCGAGGGCGGGCTGTTCACGACGCGGCTGCTCAGCGCGCTGAAGAACAGCGGCGGCAAGGTGCCGCTGGCCCGCCTGTTCGCCGAGCAGGTGCAGCCGCCGGTGGTGCGCGAATCCAAGGCCATCTGCCAGCGCGCCAACCAGTGCTCGGCGCATCCGCAGCAGACGCCGATCATGGCCTTTGGCGGCGGCGGCGACCGCATCGCGCTGTGAGGAGCCCGGCATGAACACCCGTGACTCCCGCGCCTGGGCCGCCGGCCTGGTGCTGAGCCTGGTCGCCGGCGCCGCGCTGGCGCAGAACTGCATGCTGCGCGACGCCAACCTGCGCGGCCGCTACGAAGGCGCCTGCGTGCGTGGCTGGGCCAACGGCCAGGGCCACGCCGAAGGCAAGGACCGTTACGAAGGCAGCTTCATGGACGGCCATGCCCACGGCCAGGGCGTGTACACGCTGGCCGATGGCGGGCAGTTCGACGGCGTGTTCACCTTCGGCAAGGTCACCGGGCTGGCGCGCTTTCGCTACACCAACGGCGATGTGCTGGAGGGCGAGTTCCGCAACAACCGGCTGCAGGGCGTGGGCCGGCTGCAGCGGCGCGAGGGCGATCCGCTGCTGGTGGAACTGCGCGGTGCCACGCTGGTGCCGGCACCCGTGCAACTGCCGCCGCCAGCCACCGCCGGCACTGGCGCAGGCGGCACCGCCATCGCGCCGGGCCAGACCGCCGCACCGGCGATGGCAGCGGGGCCGGCCCAGGGCTGGGAGCCGCAGCTCGACTTCGACGACGTGTTCCCGTCGTTCATCCTGACCACCGCCACCTACAAGCCACCCAGCCAGGGTGGCAACACCCGCGCGCTGGCCACGCGGCTGGACGCCACGGCCGAGAGCCAGGGCGCGGTGGTGATGCAGCGCGCGGCGGCCGGCGCGGTGGAGCAGACCCGCGCCGCACTGACCCAGCGCGGCCAGATCTACATCGGCGACCCCTGGGGCCAGGTGGGCTTCCGGCTGCGCAACGACAAGCCCGGCAGCCAGGTCACGCTGCTGGTGACGGTGGACGAAATCGCCGAGCCCACGCTGGTGACCTACACGCTGGATCAGGCGGGCGACTACGCGCTGTACCCGCCGCTGCGCTACCGCTACGACCGACTGCGCAACTTCACGCAGCCTACGCCGATCAATGTCGGCTGGTCGGTGTGGATGGACGGGCAGCCGCGCGGCTCGGCGCACCGCACGGCGCGCCTGCGCTCGGTGAACGATGTGCCGTTCATGCTGCGCAGCGCGCGCGGGCTGGAGAACATGAGCTGGGTGTTCTCGGGCTTCGTCACCGAGGATGCGCCGTGGGTGCCCGAGCTGCTGCGCGAGGCCTTTGCCGGCCTTGACAGCGGCGCGCTGGGCTACCAGGGTGGCCCGAATGTCGTCGATGCCCAGGTGCGCGCGATCTGGGACATGCTCAAGCGCCGCGGCGTCAAGTATTCCAGCATCACCGACACGGCCGGCTCCGACCAGCGCGTGGTCAGCCAGTTCGTGCGCTTTCCCAGCGAGTCACTGCGCTCGGCCGAGGCCAACTGCGCCGACGGCACGGTGCTGATGGCCACGCTGCTCAAGCGCGCCGGCATCCAGCCGCTGATCGTCACCGGGCCCGGTCATGCACTGATGGGCTACGTGATCGATGACAAGAAGAAGGTCGACCTCGACAACGTGCGCTTCGTCGAGACCACGATGATCGCCAATGCCCCGTTCAACCAGGCTGTTCAGAGCGGCAACCAGACCGTGGCCAAGTGGCTGGACAAGTCGCAGAACCACCCGATGTTCCGCATCGTTCTGGTGGACAACTATCGCGCGCAGGGTGTGATGCCCATCCCGCGCTGAACCACGCGCACGGCCGCACACCGGCCCAGGAGCACGACATGAGCGCAATGCACACTTTCTGGCGCCGGCTGGCGCTGACGGGCAGCCTGCTGGCCGCCACCCAGGCCGGCGCGTTTGAGCTGGTCAGCGATGCCGAGGCGGCGCGCGACCGCGCGGCGCCGCCGCCGCCCGCCTCGCGTGCCATGCCCAACCCGTCCGCGCCCAAGATCGATCTGCTGGCACCCGCGCTGGGCAAGCCAATGAGCTCGCCGATCGACATCCGGCTGCGCTGGGAGGGCCTGGAGGGCGCCACCGTCGATCCGGCCAGCGTGCGGGTCAAGTATGGCCGCCTGGGCATCGACGTGACCGACCGCGTGCTTGGCGCGGCCCGGGTCAACGCCCAGGGCATCGAGGCGCCCGGCGCCAAGCTGCCGGCCGGCGAGCACCGCCTGGCCATCGAGGTGGCCGACTCGCAGCGCCGCGTGGCGCGCCGCGAGTTCATCGTCGAGGTGCTGAACTGATCTGTCGGGCGCCCGTGCGGGCGCCCCGGTGCGGCTGGCCGCTCAGGCCCCCAGGTAGGCCGCCTGCACCTTGGGATCCGACAGCAGGGCCTGGCCCTCGCCTTCCATGGTGATCAGGCCCGACTCCATCACGTAGCCGCGGTTGGCCAGGGCCAGCGCGCGGCTGGCGTTCTGCTCCACCAGCAAGATGGTGGTGCCGCGGCTGTGGATGTCGGCCACCACCTCGAAGATCTTGTCCACCATGATGGGGCTCAGGCCCATGCTGGGTTCATCGAGCAGCAGCACCTTGGGCCGGGCCATCAGCGCGCGGCCCATGGCCAGCATCTGCTGCTCGCCGCCGCTCATGGT
>CAYPDO010000099.1:0-10793 GCA_964409495.1 uncultured Bordetella sp. | reverse complement strand
GCAGGTGAGGCCTTGCACCTCCAGCAACAGGTCAGTGGCCATCGCGCACCCCCGCCAGCGAATCGCCCAGGTACACCGCTCGCACCTGCGGATCGGCGGCAATCTCGGCCGGCGTGCCCTCGGTGAGCACGGTGCCGTTGACCAGCACCGTGAGCCGGCTGGCGAAGCTGAAGACAAGATCCATGTCGTGTTCGATCAGCACCACCGACACATCGGCCGGCAGCGCGGCCACGGTGTCCAGGATGTCCTGCCGCTCGGCCGCGGGCACGCCGGCGGCGGGCTCGTCCAGCAGCAGCACGCTGGGCTTTTGCGCCACGGCCAGCGCAATCTCCAGCAGCCGGCGCTTGCCATAGGGCAGCTCGCGGGTCAGGCGCCCCGCATGCTCGGCCAGGCGGAACTGCGCCAGCAGCGCCTCGCACTCGGCCGCCACCGCGGCATTGCTGCCCAGCGGCCGCCACCAGCGGTGGGCCTGGCCCTCGCGGCTGCTCACCGCCAGCGCCAGGCTCTGCAGCGGCGTCAGCGCGCCGAACAGCTGGCTGATCTGGAAGGTGCGCACCAGGCCCAGGCCCACGCGCTGGTGCGGCGCCAGGCCGGTGATGTCACGCCCGCCCAGGAACACGCGGCCCTCGGTGGGCGGCATCACGCCGGTGAGCTGGTTGATCAGCGTGGTCTTGCCCGCGCCGTTGGGCCCGATCAGCGCATGGCGCGCGCCGCGCGTGATGCTGATCGAGACATTGTTGGTGGCGGTGATGCCGCCAAAGCGCTTGACCAGGCCTTCGGTGCGCAGAACAACCTCAGTCATGGCGCGCTCCCTGGGCGCCGCCCCGCCGGAACCAGCGCGCCGGCCGGAACAGCCGGTCACGCCCCACCAGCATCAGCACCACCAGGAACAGACCGATCCAGAACGTCCAGTACTGGGCGGTGAAGGAGGAAATCACGTCGTGCATCACCTTGAAGGCCACCGCGCCCACCAGGCCGCCCCACAGCCAGCCGGCACCGCCGATCACCAGCGCCAGCATCACATCGGCGCTGCGGTGGAACTCGAACACGTCCAGCGAGGCAAAGCCGGTGGTCTGGGCCAGCAAGGCGCCGGATGTGCCGGCCAGCGCCGCGGCCAGCGTGTAGACGGCGGCCAGCCGGCCCTGCACGTTCATGCCCAGCGCCGTGACGCGCAAGCGGTTGTCGCGCAGCGCCTGCAGCGACACGCCCAGCGGCGAATGCACCATGCGCCGCAGCAGAACGAAAGCCAGGAACAGGCAGCCGAGCGAGTAGAACGAGGCCACGCGCGCGCCCAGGTCGAACTCGAAGACGCCGAGCAGCGGGCCCATCATCACGCCCTGCAGGCCGTCGGCACCGCCGGTGATGCCGTCGAACTTGTTGGCCAGTTCCAGCAGCACCAGGGCCACGCCCATGGTCACCATCAGCCGCGTCAGATCGGTGCCGCGCACGATCATCGGGCTGGTCAGCAGGCCCAGCACGGCGCCCAGCGCGGTGCCCACGGCCAGGCCCAGCAGCGGATCGGGCATCACATGCTTGGCGAACAGCGCGGCGCCATAGGCCCCCACGCCGAAGAACGCGGCATGGCCCAGGCTGACGATGCCGGCATAGCCCAGGATCAGGTCCAGGCTCAGCGCGAACAGCGCCAGGATGGCGATCTCGTTGATCAGCGCGGCGTGCTGGCCCAGCAGCAGCGGCGTGGCCCAGATCGCGGCCCACAGCGCCGCTTCCCAGGCGCGCCAGCGCGCGGGCTTGAGCAACAGCGAGGCAGCCTGGCTCATTTGCGACCCTCGCGCGAGAACAGGCCCTGCGGCCGCCACAGCAGGATCGCGATCATCAGCACATACACGATGAAGGCGCCGAGCTTGGGCAGGTAGTACTTGCCCATCACGTCGGCGATGCCCAGCACCAGGGCTGCCACCAGCGGCCCGGTGATGGAACTGGTGCCGCCCACGGCGCACACGATCAGGAAGTACACCATGTACTTGAGCGGAAAGCTGGGGTCCAGGCCCATCAGGTCAGCGCCCAGCGCGCCGCCCAGGCCGGCCAGGCCCGAGCCCACGGCAAAGGTCAGCAGGAACACACGGTCGACCGGAATGCCCAGGCCGGCGGCCACGCGCGGGTCGTCCACCGCGGCGCGCAGCCGGCTGCCGAAGCGCGTGCCGGCCAGGATGGCCTGCAGGCTCAGCGCCAGTGCCACGCACACCGCCACGATGAAGAGGCGGTAGGCGCCCATGCCCAGCGTGAGCGCGCCCGAGCCAAACTCGAAGCGCTGACGCAACCACTCGGGGAACTGCGCGCTGGGCACGTTCTGCGGCGAGCTGCCCATGAAGAAGTCCACCGCCGCCACGGCCATGAAGCTCAGGCCGATGGAGAACAGCACCTGGTCCAGGTGCGGCTTGCCGTACATCGGCCGGTACAGCGTGCGCTCGAGCAGCGCGCCGGCCGCGGCGGTGATCAAGAAGGCCGCCGGCAGGCAGGCCAGAAAGGGCCAGCCGGCGCGCTGCATCAGCAGCACCAGGATGTAGCCGCCGGCCATCGCAAAGGCGCCATGGGCCAGGTTGATGAAGTTCATCAAGCCCATGGTCACGGCCAGGCCCAGCGACAGCACGAACAGCAGCATGCCGTAGGCCACGCCGTCAAAAAGCAAGGTCAGCATGAAGACGTCTGCACGCGGAAAACCAGAAACCGGCGCACGCCGCGGATCCGGCAGTGCCGGGCCGCGGGGCTCACCCCCGCCCAGTGAACAGGGGGCGCGGCGCCGGCCGCTGCGAGGAGGATCACTTCAGCTTCCCGGGGTCCTTGACCTGCTTCTGCACATCGAACTCGACGTTCCACAGCTGGCCGTCCTTGCGCTCGACCTTGCGGATGTAGATGTCCTGCACGATGTCGCGCGTCTGCGCGTCGATCAGCACCGGGCCGCGCGGGCTCTCGAACACCTGGCCCTTCATGGCATTGAGCAGGGCCTCGCCGCCGGCGCCCTTGGTGGCATCCAGCGCCTTGAAGATCACGCGCATGCCGTCGTAGCCGCCCACGGCCATGAAGTTGGGGCGGAACTTGGCGGCGGCCTGGAAATCGGCCACGAACTTCTTGTTCATCGGGCTCGGGTGCGCGGCTGAGTAGTGGTGGGCATTGACCACGCCCAGCGCCACATCGCCCATGTCGTTGAGCTGGTCGTCGTCGGTCACGTCGCCGGTGGCGATCAGCTTGATGCCGGCCTTGTCGAGCCCGCGCTCGCCAAACTGCTTCATGAACTGCGCGCCCTGGCCCGAGGGCAGAAACACGAACAGCGCATCGGGCTGCGCATCGCGCACCTTCTGCAGCACCGGCGCGAAATCAGGCCCGCGCAGCGGCGTGCGCAGCTTTTCCATCACCACGCCGCCGTTCAGCTGGAACTGGCTGGCGAAGAACTTCTCGGCGTCGTTGCCCGGGCCGTAGTCGGCCACCAGGCTGACCACCTTGCGGATCTTGTTCTTGGCCGCCCACTCGGCAATCGCGGTGGCGGCCTGCGGCAACGTGAAGCTGGAGCGCACGATGTACGGGCTGGCCTCGGTGATGCTGGAGGTGGCCGCGGCCATCACCACCATCGGCGTCTTGCTCTGCGTAGCGATCGGCGCCGTGGCCAGCGCCAGCGGCGTGAGGCCGAAGCCGGCCAGCGCCACCACCTTGTCGTTGACCACCAGCTCCTGCGCCAGGCGGCGCGTGGTGTCGGCCACGCCGGCATCGTCCTTGATGATCACTTCCACCTTCTTGCCGCCGGCCTTGCCGCCGCTTTGTGCCATCCACAGCTTGATGGCGGCGTCGATCTGCTTGCCGGTGGTGGCCGACTGGCCAGTCATCGGCAGGATCACGCCGATCTTCACGGTGTCCTGCGCATGGGCGCCGCCGGCGGCCAGCACCAGCGCGCTGGCAGCCAGGGTGAGCAGATGAAGTCGTCGGGTCATGGCGTTCGTCTCCAAAGGGTCGAGGGGGCCGCGCGCGCGGGCGGCGCGTGTCGGCAGGCATTGTGCGTTGCCGTGGCTCAGGTGTTCCCCGCACAAGCCCGAACGTTCGGGCATGGGCACCAACTAGCAGCTATCGCGCGCCGGCATGGCCGGCGGGCTCACAGATCGATCACCAGTTCGGCCGTGCAGGCACGCGAGCAGCAGGGCAGGAACTGGTCGTTGGCGGCCTGCTCCTCGGGCGTGAGGTACTGGTCGCGGTGATCGGGCAGGCCCTCGACCACCCGGGTCAGGCAGGTGCCGCACACGCCCTGCTCGCACGAGGTGATCACCGGCACGCCGGCCGCGGCCAGGGCCTGCACGGCGGTCTGGCCGGCCGCCACCGGCACCACGCGGCCGCTGCGCGCCAGGCGCAGCGTGAAGGCGCCCTCGCCCGCCGATGCCGCGGCCGCCACGGCGGTGGCAGCCGGGCCGAACCGCTCGAGGTGCAGCTGCGCCTCGGGCCAGCCGGCGGCGCGCGCGGCGGCCAGCGCCGCATCGATGAAGCCGCGCGGGCCGCACAGATACACATGGGTGCCGGGCTGCGGCGCGGCCAGCAGCGTGGCCAGGTCCAGGCGCTGCGCCGGCGGCCCGTCGTCGAGGTGCAGCTGCACCTGCCCGGCCCAGGGCGCGCGGGCCAGGCGCTCTGCAAAGGCCAGGCGGGCGCGGCTGCGGGCCGCCACATGCAGCGTGAACGCGGCGCCGTCGGCCGCCAGCTGCTCGGCCATGGCCAGCATCGGCGTGATGCCGATGCCGCCGGCCAGCAGCAGGCTGTGCGTGGCGCCCGGCTGCAGCGCGAACAGGTTGCGCGGCAGGCCCACGGTGATCAGCTGCCCCTCGGCCAGCAGCTCGTGCACGGCGGCCGAGCCACCGCGCGAGGCCGGCTCGCGCAGCACGGCCAGCTGCCAGCGGCTGCGGTCGGCCGGGCTGCCGCACAGCGAGTACGGGCGCACCAGGCCCTGTGCGCCGGCAGCCGGCAGGTGCAGGTCGATGTGCGCGCCGGCCGTGAACGGCGGCAGGTCGGCCCCATCGGGCGCCACCAGCTCCAGCCCGGCGATGCCCTCGGCCTCCTGCCACTTGCGACCGATGCGCAGCTGGATCAGGCTCATGCCGCCACACCCCCGGCCGTCACGCGCTGGGCCGCCGCCTGCTCGGCGGCCATCAGCCGGTCCAGCACGCGGCGCGCCTGCACGCCGCCGGCATCGATGTTGAGCTTCAGCAGCTCGCGCCCCGGCCATTGGCGCAGGTTGGCCTGCTGGCGTTCCAGCATCTCGAGGTCCTCGCCGAAGATCCGGCCCTGGCCTTCACGGATGGTGGCGGTGAGCGCCTTGTCGCGCACATTGAAGCTGCGCGCCATGCCCCAGAAATAGTGGATCGAGGTCTCGGTCTCGGGCGTGATGAAGTCGACCACGATGGACGACACCTTGTGCTCGGGCGCGGCCTCGTAGCCGCCCTTGCCGGCCAGCGCCACGCCCACCTCGATCAGCACATGGCTGGGCGGCGTGAAGTGGCAGATCTGCCAGCGGTCGACCAGCTGGTCGTCGGGCAGGTGGGCACCGCGCAGCGCCATTTTCCAGAACGGCGGCGGCGTGATGCCGAACATGCGCCGCTCGGTGATCACATGATCGCCCTCGGTGCGCGTGGTGCACGGGGTTTCGTCGATCTCCTTCTGGCCGATGCTGGTGGCGTGCACATAGGTCTCGTGCGTCAGGTCCATCAGGTTGTCGACCATCAGGCGGTAGTCGCAGGCGATGTGGTACAGGCCGCCGCCATAGGCCCAGTCGGGGCTGTCGGCCCAGAAGCAGTCATGGATGGTGGCGGGGTCGGCCAACGCGGCTTCACCGGGCCACACCCACACGAAGCCGTGCCGTTCCACCACCGGGTAGCTGCGCACCGGCGCAAAGCCGCGCACGCGCTGGCCCGGCATCGCGATGGTCTTGCCATTGCAGCCCATCTCCAGCCCGTGGTAGCCGCACACCAGCCGGCCCTCGATCACCCGGCCCAGCGACAGCGGCGCGCCGCGGTGCGGGCACCAGTCTTCCAGCGCCGCAACCTGGCCCTCCGCACCGCGGTAGAACACGATGGGCTCGCCGCAGATGCGCCGGCCCAGCGGCTTGTCGTCGATCTCGGCGGGCGTGCAGGCCACGTACCAGGCGTTTCGCGGAAACATCGCTTGCTCCTTCATTCAGCACACTGAATGTCATTCAGTGTACGCAATCTGCGCGGCGTCAAACTCAGGGAAAACCTCCATGTGCCACCGACAGAAGCCGCCAGCCCCCGCGCCACCGCGTACGCGGGCCCCGTCGTTACACTTCTGAACACCGGCCCGCCTGGCCGCCCACCCGCCTTGCCGATGTCTGACGCCTTCCCGATGCCTCCCGACGGAGACGATCCCGGCACCACCGAAATCCACATCCCGGTGCGCGCGCCGCAGGCCGCGCAAGGCGTTGCCGATTGGGCGCACTCGCTGCGGGTGGTGGAAGGCCGTGAGATCGGCCGCCGCTACCGCATCGGCGAGCGCCCGCTGCAGCTGGGCCGGCGCGACGGCAACGACCTGGTGATCCCCGAGGCCGAGGTCTCGGGCCAGCACTGCCTGGTGCGCACCCTGCCCGGCGCACGTGCGCTGGAGGTCATCGACCGCGGCTCCACCAACGGCACCTATGTGGCCGGCCAGCGCGTGCAGGGCAGCGCCCGGCTCGAGGACGGCGAGCTGCTGCAGGTGGGCCGGCAGGTGCTGCTGCACGAATGCCGCTCGCGCGCCGAGATGGACCGCGCCGAGCAGGCCGACCGTGAGCTCGAACGCGCGCGGCACTATGTGGAGGCCCTGCTGCCCGCAGCCATGCGCGAGGGCGCGGTGCGCACCTCGTGGTTCTTCCGCCCCTGCGCGATGCTGGGCGGCGACGGCTTCGGCTACTTCCGCCTGGGCGAGCAGCGCTTTGCCGGCTACCTGATCGACGTCAGCGGCCATGGCGTGGGCGTGGCCATGCACACCGTGACGCTGATGAACGTGATGCGTCAACGCGCCCTGCCCGACACCGACCTGGCCGATCCGGCCCAGGTGCTGACCCGCCTGAACGCCATGTTCCAGATGGACGCGCACGACGGCCTGTGCTTCACCATGTGGTACGGCGTGGTCGATCTGCCCACGCGCACCCTGACCTATGCCTCGGCCGGGCACCATCCGGTGATGCTGCACACGCCGGGGCAGGCCGACCTGCAACGCCTGGCCACGCGCAGCCTGCCCATCGGCGCGATGCCCGACATCGCCTACCGCGCGCAATCGGTGGCGGTGCCGCCCGGCAGCCGCCTGCACCTGTTCAGCGACGGGCTGTTCGAGGTGACCGACCGCGACGGCCGCACCTGGACACTCGACAACGTGCTGCCGCTGCTGGAAACCTTTGGCGCCGACGAGGACGGCCCCGACCGCCTTTACCGCGCCGTGCGCAGCGCCACCGGCGAGGGCCCACTCGAGGATGACTGCAGCATCGTGACCGTCACATTCGTGTAACCCCGCCGGGCTTCACTGGCTGGTTCATCAAAATCCGTGACGGCGCCCTGCCGCACGCGTACCAAGGATCGAGAACATGGAATTGCTGGTCACCGAACTGCCGGGCAGTGCCGTCAGTGTGGAACTCGTCGGACGCCTGGACACGCTGGGCGTCGATGCCATCGAGACGCGCTTCAACGCCGCGGCGCTGGCCGCCGGGCGCAGCACGCTGGTTGACCTGTCGCGGGTGGATTTCGTGTCGTCGATGGGCGTGCGGCTGCTGATCACCGCGGCCAAGACGGTCAAGGCGCGGCAGCAGCGCCTGCTGCTGCTGGTGCCCGCCGGCCCGGTGCGCGAGATGCTGGAAACCGCCGCCATCGACACGCTGATCCCGATGTTCGCGCAGCGCGACGAGGCGCTGGCGGCCCTGGCCCGCTGAGCAGCGCGCAGCCTGCCGCCATGCCGGTGCACGACGCGCTGGAGCTGACGCTCGACGCCGACCCGCGCGCGCACGACCGGGCGCGCCAGCGTGTGCTCGATCACCTGGGCCGCGAGCCAGGCTTCAGCGCCAGCGCGCGCAGCGTCTACGCCGTCGAGCTGGTGCTGGAGGAATGGCTGACCAATGCCTTTCGCCATGGCGGCGCGCGTCAGGTGCAGCTGCGCGCGGGCCGCGACGGCGCGGCCGGGCTGTTGCTGCAGTTCGAGGACGACGGCACGCCCTTCGACGCCACCGCGCAGGTGCTGGCCGAGCGCCCCGCCAGCCTGGACGAGGCCGAGCCGGGCGGGCTGGGCCTGCTGCTGATCCAGCGCTACGCCAGCCGCTGGCAGCACAGCCGCGAGGCCGGACGCAACGTGATGCGGGTGTGGATCAGCGCGCCTGAGCGCCTGAGCGGCTGATCCGGCGGCGCACGGCTATCCGGCCGTGCCGGGCCGCAGCGGCGCACGGCTTTGCGCATTGTTGAGCTGCACGAACTTGCCCAGCAGGCGCATGAACTCGGTGCGCTCGGCCGGGTCCAGCCCGGCCAGCATCTGCGTGTTCATCGCCTGCAGCGCCGGCACCAGGCGGTCGAGCACGGCCTGGCCCTCAACGGTGAGCGACAGCGCGCGCTGCCGGCGCGGCAGCACCTCGCGCAGGATCCAGCCCTTGGTCTCCAGCCGCGCGGCAATGTCGGCGGTGGTGGAGTTGTCGAGCGCCACCTCGCGCGCCAGCGTCACCTGGTCAATGCCGGGGCGCTCTTGCAGCATGCGCAGCACGGCGTACTGCACCGGCGTCACATCGCGGCCGATGGCCTCGGCGAACATTGCCACGGCAATCTGCTGCGCACGGCGGATCAGGTGGCCGGGCTGGGCGTACAGCTCCAGGTCCAGCGGCGTGCGCGCGGTGCTCAAGGGCCTGGTCAGGCCGTGGCCGGGGCCGCAGTGCCGAAGCGCTCGACGTACCACTCCACCAGGCGCGTCATGTTGCCCAGCGAGATCTGGTGCGCGTGGATCAGGCCCATCACGCCGTTCTTGTTCATCGCCAGCAGGTCGGCATCGGGCAGCGCGGCCAGCTTGTCGGCATCCACCGTCAGGAAGCCGTCGACCGCCAGCTTGCTGCCGTCGGGCAGCGTGGCGTCGAAGCGCATGTCGCGCAGCAGGCCCTTCTCGACCAGCAGCGTGCCCATCACGCGGGTGCGCTCGACCTCGAGCTCGAAGTTCTCGAGCTGCTTCTGCACATTGGCGATGAACTCGGTGGGCGTGCCGTCGGCATTGAACAGCGTCTCGCCCTGGCTGCCGAAGCCGCCCCAGGTCTCGTCGAAGCACACCACCATCTGCTCGGGCGCCACGCGCGCCAGGCCGAACGGGTACAGGCGCAGCGCCGCGGGCACATAGCGCACGCGCCACTTGTCGTTGTCGATGCACAGGTTCTGCTCGGCCTTCAGGCCGAACACGGCAATCGGCGCCACCAGCTGCTTGCCGGCGTCGTCGGTGCCGGCGTGCACCCACACCACCGGGTACTCGCGGCAGGCGTCGCCGAACTCGGTGCCGGCCACGAAGAAGGCATTGAGCTTGCCCACGGTGCCGAGGTCGCGGTGGTTCAGGTCGAGCTTCAGGTCCTTGTGCTTGACACGGTCCAGCGCCACCGGCTTCTTGTGCAGGTTCTCGTTGATCATCTCAGTCTCGTCTTTCGGTTTCGGTTGGTTCGGTGCGTGACACCAGCACCTTGTCGACACGCTTGCCGTCGAGATCCACCACCTCGAAGCGCCAAACATCCCATTGCACCACATCGGCCGTGCGCGGCAGCCGCCCGAGCAGCAGCATGATCATGCCCGCCAGCGTGTTGTAACGGCCGCGGTCTTCCTCGGGCAGCTCGCGCAGTTCGAGGCGGTCTTTCAGCTCGGGCACCGGGATCAGTCCGTCCATCAGCCAGCTGCCGTCGGGCCGGCGCACGGCCCAGGCGTCGTCGTCGCTGGGCGCGCCGAATTCGCCGGTGATGGCCTCCAGCACGTCGCGCAGGGTGATCACGCCCTGCACCGCGCCGTATTCGTCCACCACGAACACCAGTTCCACGCCCGAGGCGCGGAAGTGGTCCAGCAGTTCCATGCCCGACAGGGTTTCGGGCACGAACACCGGCGGCTGCATCAGCGCCGCCAGATCGGGTGCCTCGCCGCGCGCCAGCGCCGGCAGCAGGTGCTGGGCCTCGAGCAGACCCACCACGTCGTCCAGGCCGCCACGGCACACCGGGTAGCGCGAGTGGCCCTCCTCGTGCATGCGCAACAGCAGGTCGGGCAGCGGCGCGTTGATCTCCAGCCAGCTGATCTCGGCGCGCGGGATCATCATCGAACCCACCTGGCGCTCGTCGAGCCGGAACACGTTGCGCACCATCTGGTGCTCCTGCGCCTCGATCACGCCGGCATCCAGGCCTTCCTCCAGGCTGGCGGCGATCTCCTCCTCGGTGACGCTGCGCGACGGGCCCTCGCGGATGCCCAGCAGGCGCAGCATGCCCTCGGTGCACATCGACAGCAGGGCCACGAAGGGCCGCGTGGCGGCCGACAGCCACTCCATCGGCGGCGCCACCAGCGCGGCCACGCGCTCGGGGTACATCTGGCCCAGGCGCTTGGGCACCAGTTCGCCGAAGATGATGCTCAGGAAGGTGATCACCATCACCACCACCGCGGTGGCGCTGATCTGCGCCGCGCCGGGCGTGATCATCGGCAGCCAGCCCTGGATCTGCGCCGCCAGCGGGCCCGAGAACGCGGCATCACCCACGATGCCGTTGAGCACGCCGATCGAAGTGATGCCGATCTGCACCGTGGACAGGTACTTGGTCGGGTTCTCGTGCAGGTCCA
>CAYPDO010000098.1:0-10820 GCA_964409495.1 uncultured Bordetella sp. | reverse complement strand
GGCCTTCGCCGCGGTTTCCTCCCTCGAGGCTTGTGCGACACCTGCCCTCAGGTCGCCGCCGCTCGGCGCATTGCCGCTGTCGCGGGCACTTGTCCCACGTCCCTAAACAGAAGCTGTCGCCGACGGAAGACCGTATTCAGGACAGGTACGCGAACACAATCACAGCCACTGTGCTCGAGCTGCTCGGCGGTCCGGGCTCAATGGCGAGCATCGGCGAATTGTAGAGAACTGAGCTCGCCGCGCTTGTTCCTTGGCGAGCAACCACGGCGGTACTCTTCGCTCACGCGAAAGCCTCCTTCAAGAACTCCACCACCCCACGCACCCGCGCGGGCAAGTGGCTGCGGCTGGCGTAGAGCAGCCACACGGCGCTGTCGAAGTCGGTGGCGCTGGTTTCGTGCCGCGGGAACAAGTTCACCAGGCGGCCGGCCGTCACGTCGGGATCCACCAGCCAGTCGGCCAGCATCGCAGGCCCCAGGCCGTCGAGCGCAGCACGATGCAAGGCCAGGGAGGTGCTGGCGACCATCCAACCCGAGACATGCACGGTCTGCGTCGCGGGCGGCTCCGCTCCCGGGCCGGCCTTGGCGCTAGGCAGTTCCCGAAACGTCCAGGCCGTGCGGAACCCGGGCAGCGGAAAGCGCAGGCACTCGCAGTTCGCCAGGTCAGCCGGCATGCGCGGGCGGCCGTGGCGGCGCAGGTAGGCGGGGCTGGCAACCACGCGATAGCGCACCGGGCACAGGCGAAACCCGATCATCGAGGAGTCGATCGATGGGCCCAGGCGCAGCGCCAGGTCAACCTGCTGGGCGACGAGATCGACCACGGCGTCGGTGAGCATCAACTCCAATGTCAGCCCGGGGTGGCGCTTGTGCAGCGCCGGCAGCAAGGGCACCAGCACAGCCTGGCCGAAGCCCACCGAGGCGGTGATGCGCACGTTCCCGCGCAGCTCACCGCTGCGCTCGTGCACGGCGTCGACAGCGGCGTCCAGATCGTGAAGCACACGATCGATGCGCTGTAGGAACTCCGCGCCCGCTTCCGTGAGCGACACCTGGCGCGTGGTGCGCTGCAGGAGCCGCGCATCGAGTTGCGCCTCCACCGCGGCAACGGCACGGGTGACGGCCGAGGGCGCGAGGTCCAGGTGCCGGGCAGCGGCGGCAAAGCTGCCACGCCGAGCGACCTCGGCAAAGACCTTGAGTTGCTGCACGTCCATGGTGATGGCGTCGCGGTGGGGCGGCTGAAGTGGGCGAAACAATTGTGTCGATTCTGGCAACAGTGCCATGCACCGAGCCGGATGGGCGGTGCGGTCCGCGGTGGGCACAGTCCGCTCATCGATTCGCCCACCCGGCCGCATCCGCAACGCGGCCCCTCAACCCGGAGGCCCATTATGAGTACATCGTTCCAAGTTCATACCCTCGAGACCGCACCCGATGGCGCTCGCGCCGTGCTAGAGGCCACACGCAAGGCCTGGGGCTTTGTGCCCACCTTGCACGGCATGCTCGCCGAGAGCCCGCAGGCCCTGGCGGCCTACGACACGCTATTCGGCCTGGTGGCGCAGTCCACACTCACGCCGCAGGAGCAGCAGGTGGCGTATCTCGCCGTCAACGTGTTCCACGGCTGCGAGTACTGCACGGCGGGCCACACCTACCTGGCACGCAGCGTGAAGCTGCCCGAAGATGAGATCCAGGCGCTGCGCGAAGGCCAGCCGCTGGCCGGCCAGCCGCGCTGGCAGGCGCTGCGCAGCTTCATCGAGGCGGTGCTGCGCGAGCGTGGCCAGGTTGGCGACGCGGTGGTCGATGCCTTCATCGCCGCCGGCTTCACACGCGCCCAGGTGCTGGAGATCGTGCTGCTGGTGGCCACCAAGACGATCAGCAACTACACCAACCACCTCACGCACACGCCGCTGGAGAGCTTCATGGCCGACCCGGCGCTGAAGTGGGTGGCGCCCTCGCGGCGTGCGGCCCCCGTGACCGCCTGACCTTTCCTGGGCGTCACGCCGGTGGCGCCCCACTCACCACTTTCGGAGCCCACACCATGAACACCTTCGCATCCAGCCTGTTGAGCCGCCGCCAGGCCTTGGCCAGCTCGGCAACCGCCGTTGCATCGGCGATCCTTGCCATAGCCCCTCCGGCCGCTCGGGCGGCCGAGCGTGCGATGCCGGCCAGCCCGCTCGGCTACACCGCGTTCCCTCCGGTGCTGAAGCCCGCGGCCTGGGAGGAGCCAAGCGCGCCCGTGGGCAGCGCGGCCTACAACGAATGGCTGGGGCGCATGTTCAACGGCGTGCTGTTCAACACCGCAGACGCCGCCGGCCAGCGCCGCATTGCGTCGCGCATCGTGCACACCGACTATCTGCAGCACAACCTGCTGGTGGCGCAGGGCCGCAAGGGCATCCTCGACTTCATGCCGGTGCTGTTCAAGGCGATGCCGGACGCGCGGTTCGTGCTGCACGACGTGTTCGCCACCAGCGAGCGCGTCGTCACGCGCTGGACCTGGACCGGCACGCTCACCGGCGAGGGCTTCCTGGGCATCGCCCCGCGCGGCCAGCGCCTGGAGATGGACGGCATCGACATCTGGACCGTGCGCGACGGCATGCTCTACGAACACTGGGATCAGTTCGACTGGCCGCGTGCCTTCGCCCAGCTGGGTGTGCAAGGCCTGCCGGCGCCGTTCTACAGCGTAGCCGCGATCCCCACGAGCCGCTGAACCCGAGTCGCTCCTACCGGGCGCCACCCGCGCCCGGTGCCAGGCTTGCCCTCAGGTGCTCGGTGAACGCACGCACCTTGTTCGGCAGATAGGCGCGCGAAGGGTAGAGCACCCAGGCTGCGGTCTGGAAGTCGGTGGCCGTGGCCTGATAGGCGGGGAAGAGGTCGACCAGCCGACCATCGGCCAGCGCATCGTCGACCAGCCAGTGCGCCAGCAGGCTGGGTGCCAGGCCGTCGATCGCGGCCTGGCGCAGCGCCAGCGCACTGGAGATGCTAACGCCGGCCTGGATCGGCACTTCCAGCACCTCGGCCGTGTCATCAGGTTTGCCACGGAGCTTGCGCCGAAAGCGCCACTTGGTGCGAAAGCCGGCCATCGGGAAGACCGCGCAGTCATGCTGGGCCAGATCCTTCGGGTGCCGTGGCAGGCCCTTCGCGGCTACGTAGTCCGGTGAGGCCACCACGCGATAGCTGGTGCGCATCAGCTCCTGGCCGATGAAACCGGAGTCCACGCGCGGTGAGAGCCGCACCGCCACGTCGATGCGCTCGGCCACCAGGTCCACCACCGAGTCGGTGAGCACCAGCTCGAGCGTGAGCTGCGGGTAGCGGGCGCGGAACGCCCCCAGGTGCGGCACGATGCAGCACTGCCCGAAGCTCACCGAGGCCGTCACCCGCAGCTGACCTTGTGGCGCTTGCGTGCTGCGCAGCGACTGCTCGGCCGCCAGCTCCAGCTCCTCGACCAGCGGCGCCACCCGGCCCAGGTAGGTGTGTCCGGCTTCGGTGAGCGACATCGCACGCGTGGTGCGTTCGAAGAGCCGGAACCCCAGGCTCTGCTCGAGCAGAGCCACCGCGCGCGACACCACCGAAGGGTCGACCCCCGCGCTGCGTGCCGCGGCGGCAAAGCTGCCCGCGCGGGCCACGTGGATGAAGGTCTGCAGGTGGTCGAGTTGCATGGTGCTGCCCAGTGGACGGCCGTGATCGTGGGGACCGTTGCCTATTCGTGCAATTTGAGCACGACTGAAACGCAGATGGACCCGTTGGCGGCCCGACACCCGGCCAACAGACTTCAGCCCATGTTCCGCCACATCTCACCTTCGGAGAACCCGATGAACCCCACGCCCCATCTGCTGCGCATTGACGCCAGCGCCCGCCACCAAGGCTCGATGAGCCGCACGCTCGGCGATGCCTTCACCCAGGTCTGGGCCGCCCGCCACGGCCCCAGTTGCAGCACGCTGCGCGACCTGGCGACCGACCCGGTGCCCCAGATCGACAACGCCACGATCGGCGGCTTCTTCACGCCGCCCGATCAGCTGACGAGCGAACTGCGCGCCGCCACCCAACTCAGCGACACCTTGATCGGCGAGCTGCGTTCGGCCAGCGATGTGCTGATCACCACCCCCATGTACAACTTCAGCATCCCCGCTGCGCTCAAGGCCTGGATCGACCAGATCGTGCGGGTGCGCGAGACCTTCTCCTTCGACGGCCAGCGCTTCGCCGGGTTGCTGCACGGCAAGACGGCCCACGTGGCGATCGCGTACGGTGCGTCGGGCTACACGGCTGGCGGCGGGTTCGCCGCGGCCAATTTCGTCGAGCCCTACTTGCGCTTCGTGCTCGGCTTCATCGGCTTCGAGACGGTGCATGTGTACGCGGTGGAGTCCACCTCCATCGATGCTGCGGTGGCCGCGGCCGACCTGGCGCGCGCACAGGCCCAGATGACTCAGGTGGTCATAGGCCCGGGCGCCACCAAAGACACCACGACCGATGCCGCCGCAGCCTGAGGGCGCGGTGGCCACCCCCCCCCCCGACTCGACAGCAAGGAACACCATCATGACCTCGATTGCATTTCTCGGCCTGGGCTCGATGGGCTCGCGCATGGCCACCCGGCTGGTCGCCGCGGGCTTTGATGTGACCGTGTGGAACCGCAACCCGGAGCGCAGCCAGCCGCTGGCGGCACAAGGCGCCAAGGTCGCCGCCACGGTGCGCGACGCCGTGCGTGCGGCCGATGTCGTGATCAGTATGCTGCGCGACGACGTGGCGGCGCGCAGCGTGTGGCTGGACGATGCCGGCGGCGCACTGGCCGTGATGCGGCCCGACACGCTGGCCATCGAGTGCTCGACGCTCACCGTGCACACCATCAAGGCCTTGGCCCAGGTGGCCCAGGAGCGCGGAATCGTCTTCATTGACGCGCCCGTGGCCGGCTCGCTGCCGCAGGCCGAGGCCGGCCAGCTCGTCTTCATGGCCGGTGGCACGGCCGAGGCCGTGGCGCGTGCGGAGCCTGCGCTGCTGGCCATGGGCGGCAGCGTCCAACACGCCGGCCCCGTGGGCAGCGGCGCCGCCGTGAAGCTGATGGTGAACGCGCTCTTTGCCAGCCAGGTGGCCGTGCTCGGCGAGCTGCTCGGAATGGCCGGCAAGCTGGGGGTGACACCGCAGCGCGCGCTGGACGTGATCGCCGCTACCCCGACGCTGAGCCCTGCCGCCAAGGGCGCCGGCATCGGCATGCTCGCACGCAACTTCGCGCCCATGTTCCCGGTGGATCTGGTGCGCAAGGACATGGGCTACGCGCTGCAGGAGGCCGAAGGTGCCGGCAGCGCATTGCCCATGGTGGGCACCGTGGCCCGGGTGCTGGATGCCGCGGCGGAAGCCGGCTGGAGCGACCGCAACCTCACCGTGCTGGCCCGGCTGTACGACTGATCGGCATTTGCCGAACCAACCTCAACCCAGAAGACCATCCATGTCGTTCGTTCGCTTTCGCCATCTAGGCGTGATTCGCATCGGCCAGATGTCCGCCGAGAAGGTCCAGCCGCTGGATTGCGGCAGCCTCGTCGAAGCCCTGATGGGTCAGGGCCGGGCCGTCGGGCGCGCGCTGCTGCGTGCCGACGTGGAGTTGCTGCCAGGCCTGGACGACCGCGCCAAGGTGCTGTGCGTGGCGCTGAACTACCTCGACCACGCCAAGGAAGCGCGGCAGCCGGTGCCGTCGTCGCCCATCGTGTTCTTCAAGAGCCACGAAGCGATGATCGCCGCGGACGCGCCGATCACGGCCCCGCGCGCGGTGCAGCAACTCGACTACGAAGGCGAGCTGGCCATCATCATCGGCAAGGAGGCCTATGAGGTGCCGGAGGGCCAGGCCTGGGAGCATGTGGCGGGTGTCGCCGCGTTCAACGACACCAGCTCGCGTGACCTGCTCAACGTGAAGGCCGGCGAGAAGGTCCATCTCGACTGGTTCTCGGCCAAGTGCCTGGACCGCTCCACGCCGATCGGGCCGGCGGTGCCACTGCAAGAGGTGGTCGCCGACCTGCAAACCCGGCGCACCCGCGTCAGCACGCGCGTGAATGGCGAGCTGCGGCAAGACGCCTCCATCGCCGACATGATCTTCGACATCCCACAGCTGATCGCGTTTGCGTCCAGCCGCGTGCGCTTGTCGCCCGGCGACGTGATCGCCACCGGCACACCCCCGGGCGTGGGCTTTGCCAGCGCGCGGTACCTGAAGCCCGGCGATGTGGTGGAGGTGTCGGTCAGCGGCGTGCCGGGCTTGCGCAACGTGGTGGGCGCGGCGCCCAAGGTTTGAACCGGCTTATTTCGCAACCCCAACGGAGACATCACATGACCATCCAGCGCATGAACCGACGCTCCTGGCTGTCGACGCTGGCCACGTTGTCGGCGGCGCCGCTGGCCGGCCTGCCGGCTGCGCGCAGCTGGGCGCAGCCGGCCTACCCAGACAAGCCCATCCGGATGTTGGTGGGGTTTCCGGCCGGTGGCCCCACCGACGTGGTGGCGCGGCTAATTGCCGACAAGCTGAAGACGGCCCTGGGCCAGATCGTGCTCGTGGACAACCGTGCTGGCGCAGGTGGCAATCTGGCCGCCGAGGCGGTGGCGCGCGCCCCGGCGGACGGCTACACGCTGCTCTACACTTCGTCGGCGATGGCCACGGCGCCCAGCCTCTACGAGCGGCTGGCCTACGACGCGAAGAAGGACTTCGTGCCGGTGGTGGAAACCGTGACCCAGCCGCTGGTGCTGGCCGTGAACCCGAACCTCATCCCCGCCGCCAGCTTTGCCGACTTCGTGCGCCTGCTGAAGGAGCAGCCGGAGAAGTTCAACTACGCGTCCTCGGGCAACGGCACCATCACGCACCTCGCGGCCGCGGCGCTGTGCGCTCAGGTGGGGCTGCGCGCGACCCATGTGCCCTACCGCGGCACGGCACCGGCGCTGACGGACCTTGTGGCCGGCGCCGTGGAGTTCACCGTGGGCGTGGCGAACAACGCACGCCCCTTCATCGCCGAAGGCAAGTTGCGCGCCCTGGCCGCGACCAGCCTGGTTCGCCTGCCCAACCTGCCGCAGGTTCCAACGCTGCACGAACTGGGCTTGGCCAAGTTCGAGGCTACCGCCTGGCAAGGGATCATGGCACCGGCGGCGACGCCACCAGCGATCGTGCAGCGCGTGAGCGCCGAGGTCATCAAGTTGCTGGCCCAGCCGGAAGTCCAGACCCAGGTGCTGGCGCTGGATGCCGAGGTGCGTGCCAACCCGGGCGCGCGTTTCGGTGAGTACATCCAGGCCGAGACCCTGCGTTGGGCAGGGGTGGTGAAGGCAGCGGGAATCAAGCCGGCTTGAGGCGGCCTATATCGCCTCCAGCACCGAACCGGACGTGGAGAGTTCGCGCCTGTGCGCGGGCTTGCTGAATGCGGCTTCCAGCTCCAAGGCGTTGAACCAATCCTGGCGCCGCTACTTTGCGCAGCATCACGTCGACGTCAACCGAAAGCAGGCGGACACTGTTCTCGCAACCTTGCTCTCGCTTGCTGCCGAGGGCCTGTTCTGGCAGGAGACGCCGGGCCTGTCGCCACTTGGCGCCAGCGAGCGCCGCGCCGTAGTGCAGCTCATGTTCGCAGTTGCCGCCACCACTGATGTACCGGCCAAGACTGCGGCTCGTAGCAAGCCCCCAGCGGCGGTTAAGCAGCCGAAGGCCCAGAAGTGAAACCGACCAGCAGTAAAGCGGTGCTGTGGATCATTCCCGCGATGTACTTCGTGTTTGTGGCGGCTGAGTTCTCCGCGCTGACGTACTTGGCCCTGACAGCCACGGCCGACGGGTGGTCTGCGCTGTCCGTGGGTCTGCTCGCGACGTCCCTGTGGGCCGGCATCCTGCTGGCCAGCACCCGTTCGCATGTAGCGGTGGCTCGCTGGGGCTACGGGGTGGTGTTCGTCGGTGCCACGCTGTTGTCCACCCTGGCCATCGCCACGTTTCCGTGGCACGAGCATTTCCCAGGATGGCTGGCCGCCTGCTTCGTGCTCGGCTTCGGTGGCGGCTTCGTATGGGTGGCCGGCGAGTCGTGGCTCGCGGAAGCAGCTCCACCGGCGCGCCGGGGACTGTACGTGGGCCTGTTCGAGACGGCCGTTGGCCTCGGGCTGATGGCCGGGCCAGCATTGGTGCCGCTCGCGCGCGCCCTAGTCTGGCCAACGCTGTGGCTCTGCACCTTGGGCATGCTCGCCGCGTTGGTCACCAGTGCCTTGTTGTTGCGCGTGTCGGCACCGGGCGAAGCAGCCCAAGACGCCCCTACCGCCTCGCCGAAGGCCGCATCCACCGATTGGCGCACGGTGGCCGGGCCGTTGATCGCTGTGGCTGCCATCAGTGGCTTGATGGAAAGCGGCGCTTCGGCTTTGTTGCCATCGATCTCGATGCGAATCGGCTTCACCTTTGAGTCCGCAGCCTGGCTGGGCACCGTCATCGGTGCCGGCAGTGCGCTGCTGCAGCCACCTGCCGGGCACTTGGCCGACCGCTGGGGCGTGCCGCGCACCACTCTGCTGGCCTGGGTGGCCGTGGTGGTTGCCAACGCGGCGCTGCTGGTTTTCGCACGTTACCCGCAGACTGTGCTGTGGGCGGTCGGTTTCGCGCTGGGCGGCATGGGCGGCGCGGTGTACACGTTGATGATCGTCGAGTTGGGACACCGCCTGAGCGGCCCCAGCCTCGTCAAAGCCATTGCTGCGCTGGTCACCGCCTATTCGCTATGTACAGCGGTAGGGCCTACTGTGGGCGGTGCCACATTCGACGCCGGCGGGCTCATCAGCCTAGGGCTGCTGCTGCTGGCGTTGAGCAGCGTGGGCATTGCAGTGACGTGGCGCGAGTTGCGGCCCAAGCCGGAAGCGTCGAATCACCCGGGTACGTACAGGAGTAAGCTGTGAGACCACAGCAAGGTAGGTGCGTCATGGTTGCGGGTGCCAGCCGCGGCATAGGCCTGGCGGTTGCGAAAGCCCGCGCCGCGGCCGGCGATGACGTGCTTAGCGTCAGTCGAATATCAAGCCACGTGGGCCACTGGATCGAAGCAGACCTTGGCACGGCGATCGGCCGTCAGAAGGCGGCCTACGCGGTCGGCGGAGGACGGCTGGACGCACACAGCGAGTTCTGGGATGACCGCGGAGTGACTCTTCGATTGACTCTAGGTCGGCAGGAACCGGACATTTGCGGCCGTCGTGCCACTGTTCGCTCCTGGCCGACTGCGTGAGTCCGGCAGCACACCAAACAGCAGCCGTTCGCAGCTGGCCACGTCTGCCTTGCGCGGGTGGCCAGCGGTCTGCGGGATCAGATCTCCGTTTGCTCAGAGATATCGAGCGCGTCATCGACCTCAATTCCGAGGTATCGAACTGTCGACTCCAGCTTGGAATGGCCCAGCAGCAGCTGCACGGCGCGCAGGTTCTTGGTGCGTCGGTAGATCAGAGTCGCCTTCGTCCTGCGCATCGAATGCGTCCCGTAGTCGGCGCGGTCCAGGCCCAACTCGTCGACCCAGTGCGCGAGGATCCGGGCGTACTGGCGAGTGCCGAGGTGAGGTGAGTCATGGAGCCGGCTGGGGAAGATGAAGTCATCCGACTTCAGGCCAGCCTGCTTGATCCACGCCAGCAAGGCATCCCGGGTGGCCGGCGTGATCTCGAACTGGACCGGGCGCTGGGTCTTGTGCTGCAGCACGATGGCGCGCGTGGCAACCTGATCCCCATGACAAACATCTCGGACCTTCAAGGCGACGAGATCGCACCCACGCAACTTGCTGTCGATGCCCAGGTTGAATGGTGCGAGCTCGCGCACTCGGTGCTCCATCTGGAAACGGACGCGGAGCGCCCAGATGTCCTTGAGCTTGAACGGGGCCTTCTGCCCGACGATCTTGCCCTTGTTCCAAGGCTCGCGAAGAGCGCTGATGCCCATGTTGCCCATGATGGTCTCCCATCGAGTTGAGGGCCACACAAGATGCGCCGACTCCCCAGCGGAGCCCTTGCCTTGGGTCAACAGCAAACCCATCGCGGACCGGACCGATGGACCGCTTACTGGCTCCGGCAGCTACTCACGCTGCCGGCCAGAAGGAGTCGGCCGTCAGTGCTGACAGGCTGTCAGCAAACCACGACGTACGAGTCGCACAGCCAGCGTCGATCACGCCAGCAAAGCACGACAGGCCATCGCTGCGCACGTCACAGCCCGGCGTCAGATTCGTGCGCGCCCAGGCAGTGATGGCCTCGTTCGTAAATGCCGCCACCGCATTGAGCTTGACTCGCAGTGGATGGCCAAGGTCATTGGTGGAGACGGCAGCGACGATGGGTACCTTGTTGGGCGAACCACGACCACCAACCCCGGGGCGCTCGCCGCCAAGGTAGGCGTCGTCGACCTGCACCGAGCCCGTGAGCGGCTGTTCGCTGTCGCGCAATGCCATGGTTTTCATCAGCTTCTGGTGGATCAGCCAGGCGGTGCGGTAGCTGGTGCCCAGGTGACGCATGAGCGCGAGTGCCGACAGCCCGGTCTTGTCCTGGCTGAGCAGGAAGATGGCCATAAACCAGGTCGTCAGCGGCAGCTTGGTGCTGTCCATGACGGTGCCTGCGGTCAGAGAAGTCTGGTGGCGGCAGGCTTGGCACTGAAACAACTTGCGAGCGCCATGGCCGACGACGTAGTGCTCGGCCGACGAACAGCGCGGGCAGCGAAAGCCCTGCGGCCAGCGCATCGCCTTGACCGCCTCGGCGCACTGCGCCTCGGTGCCGTAGCGCGAGAAGAACTCGGCCATCGACACGCCTGGCTGGAACTGGACTCGGTTCATCGGCATCGCGCTGGCCCTCCTGTGAATGAGGTACAGCCTACGGGGTCAGTAGCTCATTGGATGAGCCTGGCTG
>CAYPDO010000097.1:6176-10847 GCA_964409495.1 uncultured Bordetella sp. | reverse complement strand
GTGCTGCCCTTGAACAGGCCGCGCTGCGCCGCCTGGCGCACGAAGGTGTCCAGATCGCCGCCCCAGCCGGTGTTGAGCACCACGTCGGGCTTGAGCGCCTGCAGGCGCGAGATCTCGGTGGAGAAGTCGGAGGCGCCCAGCTTCGGGAACATCTCGGCCACCACCTTCACGTCGGGCTTGAGCGCACGCAGCGTGTTGATGAAGATCTCCCAGCTGTCGCGGCCCCAGGCGTAATCCTGGTTGACCACGGCCACGGTGCTGAAGTTGGGCTTCATCTTCAGCAGGTACAGCACCGTGGCCACCATCTCGGTGGTGGCATTGGCCTGGGTGCGCACCACGTACTTGTAGCGCTTGTTCTCGAGGATCTTCTCGGTGCCGCAATCCCACATCACGTTGAGCACCTTCAGGTCCTCGGCCACCGGCGCCACGATGTTGCAGTTGCCGCTGCTGATGGCCGACAGCATCACCTTCACGCCCTGCTCCTGCACCAGGCGGCGGTATTCGCTGAGCATCTTGTCGCCGCCGATGCCTTCATCGATGAAGGTGGGCACCAGCTTGACGCCGCCGATGCCGCCCTTGGCGTTCATCTCGTCGATCAGCAGCTCGGCCGCGGCCTTGCCCGGCACGCCGAACACGCTGGCCGCGCCCGAGGTGAAGGTGGTGATGCCCAGCTTCAGCTCGGCGGGCTTGTCCTGCGCCAGGGCTGGCGCCAGGAGGGTGGTGGCCAGGGCCAGCGTGGCCAGCGTGCGGTGCATGGGCGTGGGGCGCATCAAGGTCTCCTGCAGCAGTCTTTTGTGGGCTGCAGTGTCGGCAGCCCGGGCCGGCGCCATGCCAAGCCCGGCGCATGCATCCACCGTCAGCCAGGCCACTATGCCGCCGGCCCGCAGGCCACGCCATTCATCAATCTGGAAGCGCGCCTTCCGGCGACCGGAAGCAGGGCCAACCCTCAGGGCCGCACGGCGTCGAGCACGCGCGGATTGGGCAGCGGCGTGTGCGTGGCCGCCGGGGCCACCGACGGCGCCGGCTGCGGGCAGGCCCGCGCCAGGCGCAGGCCCTTCAGGAAGGCCCGGCGCACGCCGCCGGCCGCAATCGCCGCGGCCACCTCGCGCGAGCGTTGCTCGGCACCGCTGAGCTTGCGCACCCAGCCGCGAAACGGCACCAGGCCTTCGGCCGTGCGCTGCAGCGCGCCCACCGCGGCATCACCGGCCAGCGTGCCGCCGCGCTCGATCAGGCCGGGCCGGGTGTCGCTGGCCGGCGCATCCAGGTCGGGGCCCAGGGCCTCGTCCAGCGCGTCGATCTCGGCCTGCAGCGGCGCACAGCCGCCGGCATCGGGCGGTCCATAAGGCGCCTTGCGTGCGGCCTGCAGCACCTCGGGAATCACCTGCTGCAGCAGGTTCAGGTCGACCAGCGGCGTGGTGGCCGCGTGTTCGATGCGCGTGCTCGACGGCGCACTGGCGCAGCCGGCCAGCAGCGCACAGGCAAACAGCAGCGGCCTCACTCCAGCACCGACCATGTGCGGCCAAAGCGCGGCCGCCAGCCATCGGTGATGTCGGCCGAGACCAGCACGCGCTCGGCGCGGCCGATCAGCAGCTGGCGCGGCACCGCGCCGATGAAGCGCGAATCCTCGCTGTTGTCGCGGTTGTCGCCCAGCATGAAGAAGTGGTTGGCCGGCACGGTGACCGGCGCAAAGCTGCGCCGTGCCTGCACGCCGCCCAGAAACTGCACCTGGCGACCGCTGCCGGCCAGCGATTCACGCGCACGCGTGGCCGGCACCACCACGCCGGGGGCCAGCCACTCGTGCAGCAGGCCGATCTCGTCATACCGCGCGGCCTGGCCGTTGACGATCAGCACCTCGTCGCGCATTTCCACCACATCGCCCGGCAGGCCGACGATGCGCTTGATCAGGCGCGTGCCATTGGCCGGCGACGAGAAGGTGACGATGTCGCCGCGCCGCGGCTCGCCCAGGCGCGCCAGCGAGACATCGGTGAGCGGCAACTTCAGGTCGTAGGCCAGGCGGTTGACCAGCACCACATCGCCTTCGACGATGGTGGGCCGCATCGACCCGGTGGGCACCGGGTTCCAGTCGGCCACCGCGGTGCGGAAGAAGCCGAAGCACAGCAGAAACACCAGAAAGGCGCGGTTCTCGCGCAGCCAGTTCGTCATCGCTCTCTCCCCCGGTTGCCGCGCTGCCCCGGTGGCGCCGGCCCGACAGGATGATCCAGCGCCGCGCCAGAGGTTCCCCGGCGGCCAACGCGCCGGGTGTGCGGCGTCAAGCTGGCGCCGCGCGCAGCCGGCATTGTCGCCGCAAGGCCGGCGGGCCTGGTGGCAGCGGATCGGCACGTGGCCGGCCCGCCGATTTCGACATTCGGCGAGTGTCTGGCAGGGTTTGACCAGCCGGCAGCGGCCGCCGGCAGTGATCATCGCAGCCATGCCAAGCCCGCCCGAGCCCACCGTGACGCCCCGATCTGCCCACCCACCGCCTCTTCGATGGCCGGCCTTCAGGCCGTGCCTGCCACCGCGGGCCGCCAACGGCCTGCTGCACGCCCGGCGCTGGCTGGGTGCAGCCTGGCGCATCCGCCTGCTGGCCAGCCTGCTGGCGGCCGCATCGCTCACCGGCCCGGGCCGCCCTGCGCAGGCCGCCGAGCCGGCGCGCACCTGGATCGTCGGCGCCACCGTGCTGTCGCCCGAACGCGGCGACGAGGGCCAGCGCCTGAACGTGCTGATCGAGGGCGAGCGCATCGCCGCCGTCACCGCCACGCTGCCGGCCGATGCGGCGCGCACGGCGCAGATCGTCGAGGCCGGCGGCCAGGTGCTGATCCCCGGCCTGATCGACAGCCATGTGCACCTGGCCAGCGTGCCGGGCTTCAACCCGGTGATGCCCTTCACCCACCCGCGGATCACGCGCGACTACCGGGCGCAGATGCCGCGCTCCTACCTGCGCTACGGCTACACCACGGTGATTGACCTGGTGCCGACCAGCCGCGATGTGCTGGACGATTTTCTGGCCGCGCCGGCCCATCCCGACCTGCTGCATTGCGGCGCGCTGCCGCTGTGGGGTGGCTATCCCTCGCACTACGCGCCCTGGCTGCTGCGTGGCTGGGTGTTTCCGAATGCGGTGGAGCCGTCCGAGCCGGGGAACCGGCGCTCGCCCCAGGCCGCGGTGGCGCGCGCCGCAGCCGCGGGCGCACGTTGCGTGAAGACCTTCTTCGAACGCGGCTTCGGGCCCGATCGCAACCTGCCGGTGCCCAGCGCGGCCTTGTTCGGCCAGATCGTGCAGGCCGCGCGCGGCGCCGGCATGCCGGTGCTGCTGCACGCCAGCTCGGTTGAGGCGCAGCGTTTCGGCCTGGCCGGCGGCGCCGACATCCTGGTGCACGGCCTGTGGAACTGGCAGGACGAGCAGGCCTCGGCCACCCTGCCAGCCGCCGCGCGCGAGGTGCTCGACCAGATCGCCGAACGCCGCATCGGCTACATGCCCACGATGCAGGTGCTGGCCGGCCTGAGCGTGCTGTTCGAGCCCGGCTACCTGGAGCAGCCGGCGCTGCGCCGGGTGCTGCCGGCCTCGCTGCTGGACTGGCTGCGCACGCCGGCCGGCCAGTGGTTCAGGGACGAGCTGGCCGACGGCCAGCCCGACGCGGTGATGCGTGAACGCTTCGACACCGTGCTGCGCCGCAACGCCGAGGCCACGCGCTACCTGGCGCGGCACCCGCGCGGCGCGAAGTTCCTGTTCGGCTCCGACACGCCTTCGGGCCCCACGCCGGGCAACCTGCCCGGCCTGAACGGCTACCTCGAGATGCAGCGCCTGGCGGCGGCCGGCCTGAGCCTGCGCCAGATCTTCGACGCCGCCACGCTGCACAACGCCCAGGCCTTCGGGCTGGCGGCCCAGGTGGGCAGCATCGAGGTGGGCAAGCGCGCCAACCTGCTGCTGCTGGCGCAATCACCGCTGCACAGCGTGAGCGCCTACGACAGCATCCAGGCCGTGTGGATCGGCGGCCAGCGGCTCACACCGCACAGCCTGGAGGCGCAGCGCTGAGCCAGCCACGGCGGCATGCGCCGCGCCGCATTGCGCCGGCGCGGGCCTGATCAGCCCCGGGCCGGCGTCGGTGCGGCCGAGAAATCCAGCTGCGCGGCCGCCACCGCGGCATTGCTGCGGCCGGGGTAGCGCAGCCAGGTCATCGTGGTGTTGAGGTCGCGGATCACGCTTTCGGCCTCGATGCGCTGGCCGTCGTCGAGCACCAGCGTCTCGGTGCCGTGGGCGTCGCTCACCAGCGTGAGGTCGAAACCACGGTCGAGCGCGCCATAGGCGGTGGCGCGAATGCACCAGTTGCTGGCCGCGCCGGCCAGCACGATGTGCGTGGCGCCGCGGGCCGCCAGCTGCGCCTCGAGCGGCGTGTCCTCGAAGGCCGAGTTGTACTGCTTGGCGATCAGCAGCTCGTCGGCCGCCGGCTGCAGCTCGGGCACCCACTGCCAGGCCGGTGTGCCGGCTTGCAGCTCTTGGTTCTGGTGCTGCACCCAGATCACCGGCACGCCCTGCGCCCGCGCCCGTGCCACGGCCAGCGCCACATTCGCAATCACCCGCGGGGCCTGCCAGGCCTCGGCCATCACGCCCACCTGCACATCCACCACCAGCAGCACCGGCTGGTGCCCTTCACGAACCGTGGCCATGTCGACTCC
>CAYPDO010000097.1:0-6076 GCA_964409495.1 uncultured Bordetella sp. | reverse complement strand
AAGGCCAGCGCATCCCGCGGCAGCGCCGCGCCGGCATCGAGCAGCAGCGCGCGCCGCCCCTCGAAGCGCAAGCCGTGCCCAAAGCGCGTGCGAAAGCTCGGCACCAGCGTCGTCTGGCAGTGGAAGTACATCGCCACCTGGCCCGGCAACGCCGCCTTGCAGCCCAGGCGCACGGCGCTGCCGGTGCGCGGGCGCTCGGACCGGTAGGACGGTTCGCCCCACTTGAGGGTTTCGCGCAGCGCGCCCACGCCGGGCGTGACGGCGGCCACCTCGAAGATCAGCGCGCGCAAGACCAGCAGCGTCTCGCGCCCGGCCGGCGAGAACGCGCCAATGGCCTCGAAGGCCTGCGCCACCGCGGCGTCCTGGAAGGCCGGCGGCTCGGCCACCACGCGCTCACTCGCCGCTGCGTGAATGCACGATGGCATCGCGCACCGCCTTGCCCGCCTTCTTGTCGGCCGGGAAGATCACCTCGCGCTCCAGCCAGCGCAGAAAGCGCAGGGTCTGCTCGTCCTGCGCCTTGCGCAGCAGCGCGGCCAGCGCCCGGGCCTCGATGCGCTCCTCGGCACTGCGCCACCCTTCGCTGCGCGTGCCGGCCGGGCACAGCACCCGCAAGCGCCTGAACTCGGGCAGGCCCGCCACCGTGCGCCGCACATCGCCCACGCGCAGCCAGCGCTCGCCGCTGGCCACCTCGACGATGTCGATCGGGTTCGTCCTGTACTGGTAGTGGCGGCCGTCGGTGTCGGCATAGGCCTGGGCGCGCAACTGGCGCCATAGCCACAGCACGGCCTCGATCACGGGCGCCCCCAGCAGCCTGCCCAACAGGTATCGCATGTGCGCAGCTTAACCGTGCCATGGGCAGCAAGCCCCGGGCCGGTGGCCACACAGGGGTTCAGCCTGCGCCTGCTCTGCCGCCGTTCAGAACCGGATACAGCTGCCTGAACCGCGCATGGCGCGCCAGCAGCGCGTTGCGCCAGGCTGGCTGCGGCGCGTAGGCCTGGCGCACCGGGGCATCGGTGCACACGCTGGCCTCGTCACCGCCATCGGCCAGCCAGGCCAGGCGCGCAGCGCCCAGCGCGGCGCCGGTTTCGCCACCTTCGCGCAGCAGCAGCGGGCGGTCGATCAGCGTGGCCAGCAGCCGCGCCCAGTGCGCGCTGCGCGCGCCGCCGCCCACCAGTGACAGCGTCTGGACCTGGGCGCGCTCGTCGGCATCCAGTGCCAACCAGCCGTCCATCAGGCCGAAGCTCACGCCTTCGACCACCGCCTGGGCCAGGTGGCCGCGGCCATGGCCGTGGGTCAGGCCGATGAAGGCGGCCTGGGCCTCGGGGTTGTTGTGCGGCGTGCGCTCGCCGCCCAGGTAGGGCAGGAAGATGGGCGCACGCTCGCGCTCGGCCTGGCTCAGCGCCTCGGCCTCGGCCACCAGCTCGGCCTCGCTGGCGGCGCCGGTGGCGTCTTTCGCCCAGCGCAGCGCGCTGGCGGCCGAGAGCATCACGCTCATCTGGTGCCAGCGCCCGGGCAGCGCATGGCAGAAGGCATGCACGGCCGCCGGCGGGTTGGGCCGGTAGCTGCTGCCAGCCACGAAGATCACGCCCGAGGTGCCCAGCGACACGAAGCCGCGGCCCGCGGCAGTGGCGCCGATGCCCACCGCGCTGGCGGCGTTGTCGCCACCGCCACCGGCGATGGCAATGCCGGGCTTGAGGCCCCAGCGACGGGCCAGCGGCTCGTGCAGGTGGCCGGCCACGTCGCTGCCCTCCACCACCCGCGGCATCTGTGCTTCGCTCAGGCCGCAGGCCGCCAGCAGCGCGGGCGCCCAGCGGCGCGCGGCCACGTCCAGCCACAGCGTGCCCGAGGCATCGCTGGCGTCGATGGCCTTCTCGCCCAGGCCACTGCTGCCGCTGCCGCCGCCGCTCAGCGCGAAGCGCAGCCAGTCCTTGGGCAGCAGCACGGTGGCCACGCGGGCAAAGACCTCAGGCTCGTGCCGGCGCACCCACAGCAGCTTGGGCGCGGTGAAGCCGGGCATGGCCAGGTTGCCGGCGATCTGGTGCAGGGCCGGCACCGCCGCTTCCAGCGCGGCGCACTCGGCACCGCTGCGGCCGTCGTTCCAGAGGATGGCCGGGCGCAGCACCTGGCCCTGCCCGTCCAGCAGCACCGCGCCGTGCATCTGGCCCGACAGGCCGATCGCACGCACCGCCGCCAGGGCCTGCGGCGCGCGCGCCTTCAGCTGAGCCATCGCGGCGTCCAGCGCGGCCCACCAGTCGGCCGGGTGCTGCTCGCACCACAGCGGCTGCGGGCGCTGCAGCGTGAGCGGTGCGCCGGCGCCGGCGACGATGCGGTGATCGTCGGCCAGCAGCAGCAGCTTGATCTCGGAGGTGCCGAGGTCGATGCCAAGAAACATGGGGGTCAGTTCGATCCGGAGAAGCGGTTGGCCGCCTGGCGGCGGAAGTCGCTGGGCGTCATGCCCTTGACCTCGAGGAAGCGCCGGTTGAAGTTGGCCACATTGTTGAAACCCACCTCGTAGCAGATGTGGGTGATGAGCCGGTCGCTCTCCATCAGCAGCTGGCAGGCGCGGTGGATGCGCACGCGGTTGACGAAGTCGACGAAGGTGTTGCCGGTGGCGCGGCGGAAAAAGCGCGAGAAGCGGCTTTCGCTCATGCCCAGCTCGGCGGCCACGCCGGCCAACGTGATGGGATCGGCGATGTTGTCGGTGATGCGGCTGACCACGGCGTGGATCTGCGCGATGGCGGCGTCGTCGCCGTCGCTTTGCAGTTGCACGCTGGACAGCAGCCGGTAATCGGTGCAGGCCGCCAGATCGGCCAGGTAGTCGCAGAAGGCGGTGATGCGGCGCAGGCCGCGCGAGTGCTTCACGCGCCGCCAATGCGCCTCGGCGCGATCGGACAGGCCGAAGAACTCGATGCCGTTCTTGGCCCGCTCCAGCAAGGGCAGCACCTCGCGCAGCTCGGGGATGGTGTCGGCCGCGCGGGCCAGCGGCTCATGTGCGAACTGGATCACCAGGTCGCGCTCGTCCACGCCACCCTGGGGCACGTCCAGGCTCACCCAGTTGTGCGGCAGGCGCGGGCCGGTGAGCACCAGCTGCCCGGGGCCGAACGGGCCGATCCAGTCGCCCACGAACACCTTGCCGCTGGTGCTGGTGATCAGGTGCAGCTCGTACTCGTCGTGGTAGTGCCAGCGCGCCAGCGGCGTGGGAAAGCCATGCGCCAGGCAGCGCACGAAGCCCGCCTCGGTGGGCGACTCGTAGCCCAGGTCGGGCGAGCGCGCATGCTCGTGCTCCAGCTCGGGCCGGATGTCGCGGGGCAGGCCGGGCTTGATCGACATGGCGCGATGATCGCTGAAGGCCTCAGCCGGCCGCGCGGCGGGCTTCGAAGGCCTGCACGCGGGCACAGGCGGTGCGCAGCGCATCCAGCAGGCGCGAATCGCCGGCCAGCTCGCCCCACAGCGTGCGGTCGGCCGCAAAGGCCAGCACCGGGTCGGCGGCCTCGCAGATGGCGTGGGCCACGGCCGGGTCCATGGCCTGGTCCTGGTAGGTGTAGGGGATCTGGCCCCGGTGCCAGCGCTGCAGATAGGCCAGGAACAGCGCCGGCAGCATGCTGACGCTGGCGATGCCCTCGCCGCGCGCCAGGCGCTCGCGGATCGTCGGCGCGATGAAGCCCGGGATCTTGCTGAAGCCGTCCATCGCCACGCGCTGGTTGGTGTCCTGGATGGCCGGGTTGCCGAAGCGGTCGAGCACCACGTCGCGGTAGGCCGGCAGGTTCAGCGGGCACGGGTGCTCGGGCGTGTCGAGCACCGGGATGGTGTCGTCGGTGACGTAGTCGAAGGCCAGCTGGCGGATCTCGGCGTCGTGCGTGCCCTCGTGGATATAGCGGTAGCCGGCCAGCGTGCCGGCCCAGGCGATGCAGCTGTGGGTGGCGTTGAGCAGGCGGATCTTGGCTTCTTCATAGGCCTGTACCGAGGCCACCATCTCCACGCCCACCTGCTCCCAGGCCGGGCGGCCGGCGATGAAGCGGTCTTCGATCACCCACTGGATGAAGCTCTCGCCCATCAGGGCCGCGGGATCATCGATGCCGGTGGCCGCCTTCACGCGCGCCACCACCTCGGGCGTGGGCCGCGGCGTGATGCGGTCGACCATGGCATTCGGGCTGCTGGTGTGGGTGTCCACCCAGGCCTTCAGCGGCGCATCGCCCAGGGCCTCGATGAACTGCAGCAGGCCGCTGCGCGAGCGGTCGCCGTTGTGGCGCAGGTTGTCGCAGTTCAGCAGCGTGAGCGGGCCGGCGCCGGCCGCCATGCGTGCGCGCAGCAGGCGCACCAGGGCGCCGTAGAGGGTATGGCCGGTGCTGCTGAGGCTGCCGCTGCGCACGGCCTCCAGGTCGGCCTTCAGCTCGGGAAAGCCGGCCCAATCGAGCTGATTGTCCGCATCGAGGTAGTAGCCGGCCTCGGTGACGGTGAACGACACGATGCGCGTGGCGGCATCGGCGCCCACGGCGATCAGCGGTGCCAGATCCGGCTGGTAGCCGATGACCTGCTGGATCGAGGTGATGCGCGTGTAGCTGCGCTGGCCCTGCGGCGTCACGGTTTCCAGCGTGTAGGCGCCGCCCTGGGCCTGCAGCGCGGCGATGGTGTCGGCCATGTCGGGGCGCAGGTTGCCGCCGGCCAGCTGCCAGCGCGTGTCGCCGGCCTCACGCAGCTGGTGGATGTAGAGCGCCTGGTGTGCGCGATGGAACGAACCCAGGCCGAGGTGGAGCATCGTGAACATGGTCGGGCCTTGTTGGTCAGGCAAAAAGAAACGTCAGAGATCGAAATGGGTGGGCATCATCACCACGTCGCGGATGGTCATGCCGCGCGGCCGGGTCAGCATGAAGATCACCACCTCGGCCACCTCGGCGGCCTCGATCAGGCTGCCGCTGGCCTTGGCCTCGGCCAGCTTCTCGGCCGGCCAGTCGGCCAGCAGCGCGGTGATCACCGGGCCGGGCGAGATGGCGCCCACGCGGATGCCGTGCTTGAACACCTGGCGGCGCACCGTCTGCACAAAGCAGTTGATGGCCCACTTCGAGGCGGCATACACCGGCTCCCAGGGCGTGGGGAAGTGCGCTGCCAGCGAGCTGGTGACGATGACATCGCCCCGGCCCTGGGCGATGAAGTGCGGCAGCACGGCATGCACGTTCTTCATCACCACGTTGACGTTCAGGTTCAGCATGCGGTCGATGGCCTCGGGCGTGGCATCGACCAGGTCGCCGCCCAGGTACAGGCCGGCATTGGCATGCAGGATGTCCAGCCCGCCAGCCAGCGCCAGCACGCGCGGCAGCAGGCTGTTGCATTGCGTGGCGTCCAGCAGGTCGAGCGCCAGCGGCAGCGCGGCCGTCCCGATCCGGGCGCAGGCGCGCGCCAGCGCGGCTTCGTCACGGTCGATCAGCACCACGCGCGCGCCGGCGGCGGCCAGGGCCTGGGCGCTGGCCAGGCCGATGCCCGAGGCCGCACCGGTGACCACCGCCACCTGGCCGTGCAGCGGCTGGGGCGGTGCCATGTGCATGGCCATCGCCCGCTCAGGCCGGGGCCCCGGCCACCACGCGGCCGGCCGTGTCGAACCAGTGCGCCTGGCGTGTGTCCAGCGCCAGGCTCACGCGCTCGCCGGGGCGCAGCGTGCTGCGGCTGTTCTGGCGCGCGGCGAACTGCGCACCGGCGGCCGTGCGCACGTACACCAGGGTCTCGGCGCCCAGCGCCTCGATCAGCTCGACGCTGGCCTCCACCGGCGTGCTGCCGGCCGGCTGCACCACGATGCTCTCGGGCCGCAGGCCCACCGAGCCGCCCGCCGCGCCGGCGGGGGCCTGGCTCTGCAGCAGCTGCGGCGTCTGCTGCAGCGGCACCACGTTCATCTGCGGCGTGCCGATGAACTGCGCCACGAACTGGTTGGCCGGCCGGTCGTACAGCGCCAGCGGCGAGCCCACCTGCTCCACCCGGCCGTCCTTGAGCACCACCACGCGGTCGGCCAGGGTCATGGCCTCCACCTGGTCGTGCGTGACGTAGATGGTGGTGGAGCCCAGCTCGCGGTGCAGCTTGGCGATCTCCA
>CAYPDO010000096.1:0-10922 GCA_964409495.1 uncultured Bordetella sp. | reverse complement strand
AGCGGCCGCTGGCGTCGGTTGGAACAGCGTGCTCCACACCCAGCCGAAGGCGTTGGTGGTCCGAGAGCCATGGCTCCACACATCGGAGCCGGTGGCCCGTTCGGCCGATGCGACGGCACCCCTGGATCGGCAGACTGAGGTCAGAGTCTTTCAACCCCGCCTTGCCAGGAGAGCACCCATGAAAAACCCCTTCCGCAGTTGGGCCGCAGCTGCTGCCGCCGCCTTTGCCCTTGCTGGCGTGCCGCTCGCGCACGCCGAGACCTTCACCTTCACCCAGACCGGCTTCTTCGAGGGCGCCGTGGTCAGCGGCTATTTCGTCGGCCATGACCACAACGGCGACGGCTGGTTGTTGCCTTATGAGATGAGCGATTTCTCGCTGAGTTTCTCTGGCAACAGCATCGTGGGTGCCTTCACGCACAGCATGGCCAACCGCGGCGCCAGCGGCATCACTTACCAACTCGGTACCGAGACCATTCTGAAGTACCCCTACGGTGGCTTCAGCACCGTCGGCGGCCTGGGCGACAACGAGAGCGCAGACACCATCCGCTACGCAATGTGGGAGTGGCAGGCCGAGTTCTACCCAGGTGCCATCACAGACGAGCATCGCCTGGTCACCACCTACACCGAGAACCTGATGCAGATCAGCGCCGTGCCAGAGAATGGCAGCTTGACGCTCATGGCCGCCGGCCTGGCAGCTCTGGGTTTCGTCGCGCGCCGGCGGGGCCTGCGGCCGTTGCGCTGAGCACTACCGTGCCAGCCCCCACTCTTCGCTCGGCGCCATCGCTGTGCATCGGCCTGGGCTTGGCGGCATGCGTGGCAATGCTGCAGGCGGTGATGGAAGTTCCCGTCGAGCTGTCCAGCACCGCATCGTGTCGCCCGCGCGGGGCACCCACAGTGGACAGTTCGGGTTGAGCGAAGCACTGGACAGCGGCAGCGTTCGCTACCGGCGCAACGCTGATCGACCACCCAGGCGCAAATCGATCTGAGCGACCGGGCCGACCAAGGCGCCGAGCTGAACTTCCCTGACTGGCCTGGCTGGGGCGTGACTCGAGGTGCTTGGGCTGGGCTTCATCGCATCGCTCTCGTTCGCAGGGCGGCGACCTGCCAAAAGCTGTCGACAGCGGCCTCCATTGGAGTCTGATTTCCTGTCATCTCAAAATGGAGAATGAAGATGAACTGTTTGATTGCGCTTGTACTGACCGTTTGCTTCGCTGTCCCTGCGGCAATTGCTGCAACGCCCTCAGGGTCGATGGCCGTAGACTGCGACGCGGGAACTGCTACGGCGGACGGTGAGGCCCCAACGCTTCACGGCTCTTGGGATTTCCTGATGGTTCCCCGCGGGAAGCCCAGTTTCGGGCTGATGTCGATTGGCTTCGTCGGCGCTGAATATGGCGGATCGCTGATGCCGGCGAGGACAGCGCCAGTTGTGCTGCGAAAGATTACCTTGACTGGCAACAAGATCCAGATGGTCGTTGCCTCACGCGAGGGTGATGTCCTGTTTGACGGCAGCCTGTCGGCCAAGGGCGACTTCATGTGCGGCACGGTGACGTACCACGGAGGCGAATCTTTCCCGATGGTGGCGCAGAAGCGGCCTTCAACCTACCAGTCGCAGTCTCCGACTCAGCGTGCGCAACCTCAGGCTCAGCGTGGGCAGTGATCTGATGAGCAGCCGCTGCAGCACGTCCTTCAGGCACGCATAGGGCTCACGCCCGCCCACCCGATCGGCTGGCAGTGCGTCGGTTTGCCCGGCGGCACACCAGAACGCTCCCTACCGTCACCAGGGTGGCACCTCCCACCCGCCCCCTTATGCGTTCCTGACGCCCCCCACGGCACCCTGCAGGCCTGTTCTCCAACAGCCTGCACCCCATGGCCATCGCCGCTCCTGCCCCCGCGCCTGCCAGCCCCCCGGCCTCGCCCGCACCCGCCGCACCGCACGGCAGTTCCCTGGCCGCCCTGACCCTCGGCGCCATCGGCGTGGTCTACGGCGACATCGGCACCAGCCCGCTGTACACGATGAAGGAGGTGTTCTCGCCGGCCACCGGCGTGCCGCTGGATGCGCAGCACCTGATCGGCGCGGTGTCGTGCATCCTGTGGGCGCTGATGCTGGTGGTCACGCTCAAGTACGTGATCCTGATCCTGCGCGCCGACAACCGGGGCGAGGGCGGCGGCCTGGCGCTCACGGCGCTGGCCGTGCAGGCGGTGGGCGATCGGCCGCGCCTGCGCCGCACGCTGCTGCTGCTGGGCGTGGCCGGGGCCACGCTGTTCTATGGCGACAGCATCATCACGCCGGCCGTCTCGGTGCTGGGCGCGGTGGAGGGGCTGGAGGTGGTCACGCCGGCCTTCAAGCCCTATGTGGTGCCGGCCTCGCTGGTCATCCTGGTGGGGCTGTTCGCGGTGCAGCGCCTGGGCACGGCGGCGGTGGGGCGGCTGTTCGGGCCGGTCATCGTGCTGTGGTTCGCGGCGCTGGCGGCGGCCGGTGTGCACAACATCCTGGCCCAGCCGGGCATTCTGGCGGCGCTGAACCCGCTGCATGCGCTGCACTTCCTGATCGACCGCGGGCCGGCCGTGCTGCTGGCCGTGGGCGCCATCGTGCTGGCGCTCACCGGCGCCGAGGCGCTGTATGCCGACATGGGCCACTTCGGCCGCCGGCCCATCCAGTGGGCCTGGACGGGGCTGGTGCTGCCCTCGCTGGCGCTCAACTACCTGGGCCAAGGCGCGCTGCTGATGGCCCAGCCGGCGGCCATCGACAACCCGTTCTACCGCATGTTTCCGGCCGAGCTGATCTGGCCGGTGCTGGCGCTGGCCACGGCGGCCGCGGTGATCGCCTCGCAGGCCGTGATCTCGGGCGCCTATTCGATGACACGCCAGGCCATCCAGCTGGGCTTTCTGCCGCGCATGGCGGTGCGCCACACCTCGGCGCGTGAGTCGGGCCAGATCTACCTGCCGGCCGTGAACTGGCTGCTGGCGCTGGGCGTGCTGACCGCCGTGCTGGGCTTTGGCAGCAGCAGCGCGCTGGCCGGCGCCTACGGCATCGCGGTCACGCTCACGATGATGATCACCACCGTGCTCACCTTCGTGGTGGTGCGCATGGGCTGGCGCCTGCCGGCGCCGGTGGCGTTTGGTGCCACGGCCTTCTTTCTGGTCATCGATGCGCTGCTGGTGGCCGGCTGCGCCATGAAGTTCTTCGATGGCGGCTGGTTCCCGCTGGCCGTGGGCGCGCTGCTGTTCGGGCTGATGCACACCTGGCAAGCCGGCCGCGCCCGCGTGCTGGCCGCCATCCGCCGTGATGGCCTGGATCTGGCTGACTTCGTGGGCTCGCTCGATGCCGACAGCCTGCCGCGCTGCCAGCGTGTGGCCGTGTACCCGGTGGCTGACCCCACGCTGGTGCCGCAGGCCCTGCTGCACAACCTCAAGCACAACCAGGTGCTGCATGCCACCAACGTGGTGGCCACGGTGCAGTTTGCCGAGACGCCCTTTGTTGACGAGGCGCAGCGCGTGCTCCTTGAGCCGCTGGGCCAGGGCTTCTGGCGCGCGCGCCTGCGCTTCGGCTTCATGGAGCAGCCCGATGTGCCGCGCGCCATGGCGCTGTGCCGCGATCAGGGCCTGGATGTGCCGCTGTTCGAGACCAGCTGGTTCCTGAGCCGCGAAACCCTGGTGCCGGCCGATCCCGCCCGCGGCCTGCTGCAGCGCTGGCGCGACCGCCTGTTCGGCACCATGAGCCGCAATGCCGGCACCGCCGCAGCCTACTTCCGCCTGCCCGACAACGCGGTGGTGGAGCTGGGCACGCGCGTGCAGGTGTAGGGCGCGGCGCGGCGCGGCCGCTCGGCTTGGCGATCAGGCCTTGTCGAGCCGGTGGCGCAGCGCGCTCAGCGCCTCGATCGCCGCGCGCACCCGCGCCGGCAGCAGCCGGCCCGAGGGATAGACGATGTGGATGGGCATGGCCTCGGGGCGGCAGCCGGGCAGCAGCTCCACCAGCTCGCCGCTGGCCAGCTCTTGCTGCGCCAGCATGTCGGGCAGCTGGCAGATGCCCAGGCCCAGCTTCACGGCGGCCAGCAGGCCTTCGGTCTCGTTCACGCGCACATGGGGCGCCGGCTGCAGGGCCACCGGCTGGCCGCGCTGGCGCAGCTGCCAGGGCCTGTCACGCCCGCTGGTGGGCAGGCGGAACACGATGGCCGCATGGGCTGACAAATCCTCGATGCGCCTTGGCGTGCCGCAGCGCGCCAGGTAGGCGGCGCTGGCGCACAGCACCAGGTGCTGGCGGTCAATGCGCCTGGCCACCAGGCTGGAATCGTTGAGCGCGCCAATGCGCACGGCCAGGTCGATGCCGTCGCGCACCAGGTCCACCTGGGTGTCGGTCATGCGCACGTCCAGGCGCAGCTGCGGGTGCTGCGCGGCCAGCCCGGCCAGCAGCGGCAGCACGAAGGTCTTGCCGTAGTACACCGGCAGGTCCACGCGCAGCGTGCCCATGGGCATGGCGCGGCTGCCCGAGGCCTCGGCCTGCAGATCTTCCACCTCGGCCAATACGCGCTGGCAGCGCTGGTACAGGCGCTCGCCATCGGGCGTCAGCGTCACCTGGCGCGTGGTGCGGTGGAACAGCTTCACGCCCAGCGCCGCCTCCAACCGGCCCACGGCCTTGGCCAGCGTGGACGGCGCCACGCCCTGCTCACGCGCGGCAGCAGCAAAGCCGCCGTGCTTGGCGGTCTCGGCAAAGGCGATGAACTGCTGCAGGCCCTGCATGGCGCGCTCCGCTTCAATTGACGACGAAACGTCGGCAATGTTACGGCGCTGTGCACGCTTCACGCGGCAATGGCCGTTCGCCAAACTTCGCAGCACATCAACCGGAGAACTCGCATGAACCTGATCGAACAAGCCGCACCCGCCGCCACGCCACTGCCGGGCATCCACCACAGCACCTGGGCCGGCCAGGCCGACGGGCTGGCGCAGTTGTCGCTGTGGCGGCAAAGCCTGGCGGCCGGCGCCGCCACGCCGCCGCACCGCCACGATTGCGACGAGGTGGTGCTGTGCCTGGCCGGCTGGGGCGAGGTGCACAGTGAAGGCCAGGTGCTGCGCTTCGGCGCCGACACCACGCTCACGCTGCCACGCGGCCGCGTGCACCAGATCTTCAACGTGGGGCCACAGCCGCTGGAGATCCTGGGCATCTTTGCCGCCACGCCGGTGCCCACCTGCCTGCCCGACGGCCAGGCGCTGGAACTGCCCTGGCGCAGCTGAGCGGTGCGCCGCGGGCTGGGCCGCATGGCCCATGCCATGGCCCATTGCGATGGCTCCTTCAGGCGATGCCGCGGCGGGCCGCGATTTCTACAGTGATGCCACCGAACCAGCCCGCGCGCTGACCCGCGCACACCACCATGACACCCATACACACCCCTGGCCGGCTGCTGGCACTGGGCCTGTGCCTGAGCGCATCACTGGCCTGGAGCGCGCCCGAGCGACCACGCGATGCCGTGGCGCTGGGCCGCTACCTGGTCAAGACCGCCGGCTGCAATGACTGCCACTCACCGGGCTACATCCAGCAGGGTGGCAACACACCCGAAAGCACCTGGCTCACCGGCGATGCGCTGGGCTGGCGCGGCCCCTGGGGCACCAGCTATGCCACCAACCTGCGCCTGTTCATGGCCGGCATGAGCGAGGCGCAATGGCTGCACCACGCCCGCAGCATGGAGCCGCGCCCGCCGATGCCCTGGTTCAACGTGCGCGCCATGTCGGATGGCGACCTGCGGGCCATCTACCGCTATGTGCGCGCCGCCGGCCCGGCCGGCCAGCCGGCACCCGCCTTCGTGCCGCCCGGCCAGGCGGCGGCCGGCCCGGTGGTGCAGTTCCCATGACCCGCCACGTCACCCCACCGGAGCCTCGCATGACATCTCTTCCGCACAGCTGGCCTGGCCTGCGCCGCGCCCTGATCGGCGGCGTGTTGACCGCCTTCTGCGGGCTGAGCCAGGCCACACTGAGCTTCTCCTGGAGCCTGCTGGACTGGAACCCGCAGGTCGCCCGTGACGAGGCGGTGCAACTGCGTGCCCACCTCGTCAACAACGCCTCGTCGAACGAGGCGCTGCTGGGCAGCCGGCTGCTGGAACGATATGCCGAAGGCATCGAGGACGCCTACGATTTCGCAGAGGCCGCGCCAAGCCTGGCCGAGCAGCTGCGCAATCTGCAGCTGGCGCCGGGCGAAGGCATCGACTTCGTCTTCGGCCAGCTGCTGCCCATCGGCGGTGACCTGGCGCCCGGCCGCTACGGCGGCGGCAGCTTTGCGCTGGACTTCGCCGATGCCTCGGGCCGCCGCGTCTCGTGGTCACCGGATCGCACTCTGGCGGTGGTGGTGCAAGACCGCCACAGTGGGGGTGGCAGCGGTGGTGGCAGCGGCGGCGGGCATACCGTGCCCGAGCCGTCGCTGCCCGCCCTGCTGCTGCTGGCCGGTGCCGGCGCCTGGCTGGCGCGCCGCCGCGCCGGCCTTTGATGCGCGTCAACAGTGGCGCCCGGCCCGTCGCTGCCGCGACAAGCCGGGCCGGGTGGGCCACCCAAGATCGGCGCTCCCCAGGCACCCACCGGCCCGCCCGCCGCGCCAGCGATGGATTTCACGCCCTCTCCCCGCAGCCAGGCGCTGCGCGCCCAGCTTGAACGCTTCATGGCCGATCTGGTGCTGCCCTCGATGGCCGAGTGGCACCGCTGGAGCGATGCCGGCGCCTACCCGCTTGATCTGATCGAAGGCCTGCAGGCCCAGGCGCGTGCGCTGGGGCTGTGGAACCTGTGCCTGCCCGGCCTGCGTGACGACCAGCCGGGCACACGCCTGAGCACCACCGACTACGCGCCGCTGGCCGAAGTGATGGGCCGTGTGCCCTGGGCCGCCGAGCTGTTCAACTGCAACGCGCCCGACAGCGGCAACATGGAGCTGCTGCAGATGTTTGCCACGCTGGCGCAGCGCGACCGCTGGCTCGATCCGCTGCTGCGCGGCGAGATCCGCTCCTGCTTCGCAATGAGCGAGCCCGACGTGGCCTCGTCCGATCCCACCCAGCTGCGCACCAGCATCGTGCGCGATGGCGATGACTATGTGGTCAACGGCCGCAAGTGGTTCATCACCGGCGCCGCACACCCGAACTGCCGCGTCGCGCTGGTGATGGGCTGCAGTGCGCCGACCGAGGGCCGGGCCGATGCCGACACGCACCGCAGCCACTCGATCCTGCTGGTGCCGATGGACAGCCCCGGCCTCATCGTCGAACGCAACATCCCGGTGATGGACCACCAGGCGCTGGATGGCCATTGCGAGCTGGTGTTCCGCAACGTGCGCGTGCCGCTCGATCATTTGCTGGGCGAGGCGGGCGCTGGTTTTGCGATGGCCCAGGCGCGCCTGGGGCCCGGCCGCGTGCACCATGCGATGCGCAGCATCGGCCAGTGCGAGCTGGCGCTGGAGCTGATGTGCGAGCGCGCGCTGGAGCGCCGCAGCTTCGGTCAGCGCGTGGGCGACTTTGCCAATGTGCAGGACTGGATCGCGCAAAGCCGGCTCGAGATCGACCAGGCGCGCCTGCTGGTGCTGCACGCGGCCTGGACGATGGACCAGCAAGGCAACGCCGCGGCGCGCGTGGCGGCCTCGGCGATCAAGCTCGTCACCTCGCGCCTGCAGACGGTGGTGCTTGACCGCGCGATGCAGGTGTTTGGCGCCATGGGCCTGACGCCCGACACGCCGCTGGCCCGGCTGTGGGCCTGGGGCCGCGCGCTGCGCCTGCTGGACGGGCCCGACGAGGTGCACCTGCGCACGGTGGCACGCGCCGAGCTCTCGGCGGCCAAGAAGCGGCGCGGCGCCAATGCCGCTCATCTGAGGCGCTGGCTGCCGGCGGCGGGCTGAGGATCGGCACGCGCCGATGGCGTAAGCTTTGAGGCGTTGTCGATCGACGGTTCGGTCGGCTCGCCTGGAGTGCCCATGGTCAGCATCGAGTTCCTTCTCACCTCGTTTGTCGTGGTGCTCATCCCGGGCACCGGCGTGATCTACACGGTGTCCACCGGCCTGGTGCAGGGGCGGCGCGCCAGCTTCTATGCCAGCCTGGGTTGCACCGCCGGCATCGTGCCGCACCTGGCGGCCACGGTGCTGGGCCTGGCCGCGGTGATGCACACCAGCGCGCTGGCCTTCCAGGCGCTCAAGCTGGCCGGTGTGCTGTACCTGTTCTACGTGGCCTATGCCACCTGGCGCGACCAATCGGCCTTTGCCGTCGATGGCAGCGCCGCCACACGCAGCGCCGGCGGCATCGTGCTGAAGGCTTTTCTGCTGAACATCCTGAACCCCAAGCTCACGATCTTCTTCCTGGCCTTCCTGCCGCAGTTCATCGAGCCGCAGGCCACCCGCCCGCTGCTGCAACTGCTGCTGCTGAGCAGCGTGTTCATGGCCATGACCTTTGCGGTGTTCGCGGTGTATGGCCTGGTGGCGCATGCCTTCCGCCACCATGTCATCGAATCGGCCAGGGTGCAGCGCTGGTTGCGCTACAGCTTTGCCACCGCCTTTGCCGGCCTGGGCGCGCGCCTGGCGGTGAGCGATCGTTGATGACGATGACCATCGAGATCCGCCCACTGCAAGCCGCTGACGAGGCCGGCTGGCGCCCGCTCTGGGACGGCTACAACGCCTTCTACGGTCGCCAGGGCGACACGGCCCTGCCCGAGGCCATCACCCAGCGCACCTGGGCGCGCTTTCTCGATCCGGCCGAGCCGGTGCATGCGCTGGTGGCGGTGCAGGCCGGCCGCATCGTCGGCATCGTGCACTACCTGTACCACCGCAGCACCACGCGCCTGCACGACGTGTGCTACCTGCAGGATTTGTTCACCGTGGAGGCGCTGCGCGGCCAGGGCATCGGCCGGCGGCTGATCGAGGCGGTGTACGTGCAGGCAGGGCAGGCCGGCAGCTCGCGGGTGTATTGGCAGACGCACACCACCAACGCCGCCGGCCGCCTGCTCTACGACAAGGTGGCGCAGCACCTGGGTTTCATCGTCTACGGGCACGAGCTGGGCGGCTGAGCCGCCCGGTCCCCGCGCGGGCGCCGGACGGCCCCTCAGCGCGGTGCGCTCAGAGCCCCAGGCGCTTGCAGATTTCCAGCGTCAGCGCGCTCTGGTTCAGCGCGTAAAAGTGGATGGCCGGCACGCCGCCGGCGATCAGGCGCTCGCACAGCCGCGTCACCACGTCCAGCCCGAAGGCGCGCACGCTGGCGGCGTCGTCCATGTAGCCTTCCATCTTCAGCATCACCCAGCGCGGGATCTCGATGCCGTCACGCGCCGCGAACTGCACGATGCGCGAGAAGCTGTGGATCGGCATCACGCCCGGCACGATGGGCACCGTGACGCCCAGCGCGCGCACCTCGTCCACGAAGTGGAAGTAGGCGTCGGGGTTGAAGAAGAACTGCGTGATCGCCGCATCGGCGCCGGCCTTCACCTTGTGGGCGAAGTGCTGCAGATCCTTCTTCGCATAACGCTGCTCGGGGTGGTATTCCGGGTAGGCCGCCACCTCGATCTTCCAGTCAGGCCCCTGCGTCTCGCGGATGAAGGCCACCAGTTCCGATGCATAGCGGAACTCGCCGGCCACCGCAGTGCCGCTGGGCAGATCGCCCCGCAGCGCCACGATGCGGCGGATGCCCTGGGACCGGTAGGTGGCCAGGATCTCGGCAATGCCCTCGCGCGTGGAGCCCACGCAGCTGAGGTGCGGCGCCGCCTCGTGGCCCAGCGCTGCGATGTCGCGCACCGTGGCCAGAGTCTTCTCGCGCGTGGCGCCGCCGGCACCATAGGTCACGCTGAAGAACTCGGGTTTCAGGCCCGAGAGCTCCTGCACCACGGTCTTGAGCTTTTCCGCCCCCACCGGGGTGTTGGGCGGAAAGAACTCGATCGAAATCGGTACCGCATGTGCCATGCGAACCTCACAACAAGAAAGGAAATGCACTCCGACCGCGCACGGCACCCCGCTTGTCCCCGGCAGGGGACAGGCCGCCCAGCGGCCAGGGGTGCGCGGTGGTGTCGGTAGGGCCGAACCCGATCCGGGTTGACCGGTCGGGTTCGGTCGCCCCTCGGGGGCGGCCGCCAGGCGGCCGGGGCTCCATCAATACCGGTAGGTGTCGGGCTTGTACGGGCCCTGAACCTGCACGCCGATGTAGGCGGCCTGCTCTTCGGTCAGCGTGGTCAGCTGGGCGTTCAGCGTCACCAGTTGCAGGCGCGCCACCTTCTCATCGAGGTGCTTGGGCAGCACGTAGACCTTGCCGATGTCGTACGCGTCCTTGTGGGCGTACAGCTCGATCTGTGCCAGCGTCTGGTTGGCAAAGCTGGAGCTCATCACGTAGCTGGGGTGGCCGGTGCCGCAGCCCAGGTTCACCAGGCGGCCCTTGGCCAGCAGGATGATGCGCTTGCCGTCCGGGAAGATCACATGATCGACCTGGGGCTTGATCTCCTCCCACTGGCACTTCTCTTCCAGCTTGGCAACCTGGATCTCGTTGTCGAAGTGGCCGATGTTGCAGACGATGGCGTTGTTCTTCATCGCCGCCATGTGCTCATAGGTGATCACGTCGCGGTTGCCGGTGGTGGTGACGAAGATGTCGGCCTGGCTTGCGGCCCAGTCCATCGTCACCACGCGGTAGCCTTCCATCGCGGCCTGCAGCGCATTGATCGGGTCGATCTCGGTCACCCACACCTGGGCGCTGAGCGCGCGCAGGGCCTGGGCGCTGCCCTTGCCCACGTCACCGTAGCCGGCCACCACGGCCACCTTGCCGGCGACCATGACGTCGGTGGCGCGCTTGATGGCGTCGACCAGGCTCTCACGGCAGCCGTAGAGGTTGTCGAACTTGCTCTTGGTGACGCTGTCGTTGACGTTGATGGCGCGGAACATGAGCTGGCCCTTGGCGCTCATTTCCTTCAGGCGGTGCACGCCGGTGGTGGTCTCCTCGGTC
>CAYPDO010000095.1:0-10938 GCA_964409495.1 uncultured Bordetella sp. | reverse complement strand
CATTATTCGTTCTCCTTCACGTACCGCCACTCCACCTTGGTGCCGCAGCGGATGCCCCGGCACGCGTGCCGCCGGCGCACGGTGCGGCAGCGGCTGGCCGGCGCCGGCCGGCGCGCTGGCCACGGCCCCGCCCATCAGCTGGCGCACGATGCAAAAGCGCGCCTCCAGCGGCTGACCGGCCACCACCGCCTGCTCCCAGGGCAGGCCGGCCAGGGCCTCGGCCAGCTGCAGCTGCAGCAGGCCCTCGGGCTGGCGCGCCAGCCAGTGCTGCACCGGCAGCGGCAGCCAGCTGTGGCTGAAATGCGCGCCACGCTCGGCGCCATCGGCCAGCGCCGCGGCGGCCTGGGCCCAGCTGGCCAGCGCCGCGCCCAGGCCGGCGTCGGGCAGGGCCAGGCGCTCGAAGACGCCGAAGCTGCGGCCATCGCTGGCCAGGAACCCCAGCGCCTGCGGCTCCTGCACGATGGCAAGCATGACGGGAGGCGGTGCAGACACGAAAAACGGGGCGCGGACGCAGGGATGGCAGCAGACGCGCGCGACTGTGCCACAGGCAGGTTGCGCCAGACTGGCGCACTGGCGACTGCAAGATGCGCCAGCGCAACGCGCCCGCGCATGGCGGCCCGGGCCGCCAGCGCGTCAGCCGCGGTCGACCAGGCCGCTGACCCGCTCGACCCGGCGCTGCACGGCCGTGCGCAGCACATCCACCGCGCCGCGGGCCGGCGGCGGCACCAGCGTGAACCACTGGCGCGCCCGCGTGATGCCGGTGTAGACCAGCTCGCGCGTGAGCACCGGGCTCAGGCGCTCGGGCAGCACCAGCGCGGCATGGGCGAATTCGGAGCCCTGCGACTTGTGCACCGTCATCGCGAACACCGTCTCCACCGCGCGCAGCCGGCTGGGCAGCACCCAGTGGATGCCGCAACGGCCATCGCCGGCCGCAAAGGCCACGCGCAGGATGCGCCGGCGGCCCGCCGCGCCCGGCGCGGCCTCGGGCGCTGGCCGCGCCAGCGTGATGCCCACATCGCCGTTCATCAGGCCCAGGCCGTAGTCGTTGCGCGTGACCAGCACCGGACGGCCCAGGTACCAGGCCTGGCCGTCGTCGGCGCTGTCCGGGCTGCCCGGCGGCGCAGCGGGCGGCAGCAGGCCCTCGTCGCGCAGCAGGGCCACGATGCGCCGGTTGAGCCCGTCCACGCCCTGCGGGCCGCTGCGCAGCGCGCACAGCAGCTGGAAGCGGGCATGGGCCGCCAGCACCGCGCGCGCCCAGTCGTCGAAGGCCGCGTCCGGCGCGTCATCGGCCGGCTGGCCGGCCTGCAGCAGGCGCAGGTAGTGGGCATAACCGGCCATCGGCGCCTGCGGCCCGGTGTGGCCGAAGGCCGCCGGCGCGCCGTGCACCACCAGTGCGCGCAGCGCCGCGTCGTCGCCGGCCGGCAGGCGCGCCAGATCGGCCGGGCGGCTGGCCCACACGCGGGCCACGGCATCGGCATCGCCGGCGTTCACCGCCGCGGCCAGGCGGCCGATGCCGCTGTCGGCGCCGAAGCGGTGGCTGTGGCGCAGCCGGGCCACGGCCTGGTCCAGCGGGCGGCCGGCGGCGTCGATCAGCGCCGGCTCGATGGCCTGGCCGGTGGCGGCCTGCAGCCAGGCCGCGGTGTCGGGCCGGTAGTGGCCGGCGTCGGCGCGGTGGCACAGGTCGCCCAGCACCGCACCGGCCTCCACCGAGGCCAGCTGGTCCTTGTCGCCCAGCAGGATCAGCCGCGCCTGCGGCGGCAGCGCAGCCAGCACCGCGGCCATCATCTCGAGATCGAGCATCGACGCCTCGTCGATGACCAGCACGTCCAGCGGCAGCGGGTGGTGCGCATCGTGGCGGAAGTGCCGCGTGTCGGGCCGGCTGCCGAGCAGGCGGTGCACGGTGCTCACCTCGGTGGGGATGGCGGCGCGCAGGGCCTCGGCCGCCGCGGGCCCGCCGTCGCCGGGGCCCAGGCCGTCGAGGTTCAGGCGGCCGACGGCGGCGGCGATGGATTCATTCAGCCGCGCCGCGGCCTTGCCGGTGGGCGCGGCCAGGCGGATGCGCAGCCGGCACGGCGCGGCGCCCGCGCCGGCGGGCGTGGTCAGCGCCAGGTGCTGCAGCACGGCCAGCAGGCGCACCACGGTGGTCGTCTTGCCGGTGCCGGGGCCGCCGGTGACGATGGCAAAGCCCTGGCGCGCGGCCAGCGCACAGGCCAGGCGCTGCCAGTCGGGCCGCACCTCGGGCGGCGCGGGCTCGCCGCGCGGCGGGGTGAACACCAGGTCGATGGCGCGGCGCAGCTCGGCCAGGCGCTCGGGGCGCGCCGCCTCGGTGGGCGCGGCCAGGCGCCGGGCGATGGCGGCGCGCACATCCTGCTCATGCTGCCAGTAGCGGCGCAGGTACAGGCGCGTGCCCTGGCGCACCAGCGGCGTGGCGCCCGCGCCGCCGCCCACCAGGGCCGGGTGATCGAGCGCGGCCAGCCAGGCCGGCAGATCGGTGCCGGCCAGCAGGGCCGCCGGTGGCGCGATGGCGGGCATGCCGTCGTCGCGGCCGGGCTCGGCGTCGCCACCGTGCGCCGCGCCCGGCGCGCTGTCGCCAGGCACGGCGGCCGGTGCGTGGCGCTCGGGCGGCAGGGCCAGCACCTGCGCGGCGTCGGCCAGCGTGGCCGCCAGGTCCAGGCAGGCATGGCCGCGGCCCAGCTGGTGGCTGGCCAGCGCGGCGGCCAGGATCAGCAGCGCGTCGGCATCCGGCGCCTGCTGCGCCAGGAAGCCGGCGAACACGCGATCCAGCGCACGCAGCCAGCCCTGCGCCACCCAGGCGTCCAGTGTGGCCAGCAGCGCGGCGTGGCGCGCGGGTGGCGCGGCCAGCACGCGGGCCGGGGTGGCCGGCGGACAAGTGTCGGTGCCGCTCATGCCTGGCCCTCCTGGCCGTCGAACATCGCATCCAGTGCCTCGATCAGCGCCCGCGGTGGCCGCTCCAGGTGCAGGCCCTGGCCCGGCGCCGCATGGCCGCGCAGGAACAGGTACACGGCGCCGCCGACGTGGCGGTCGTAGTCGTAGCCGGGCAGGCGCGCCTTCAGCAGGCGGTGCAGGGCCAGCAGGTACAGCACGTACTGCAGCTCGTAGCGGTGCTGCAGCACGGCGGCGCGCAGGGCCTCGGCACCGTAGTCGGCATCGCGCGGGCCCAGCCAGTTGCTCTTGTGGTCGGCCACGTACCAGCGGCCCTGGTGCTCGAACACCCAGTCGATGTAGCCCTTGAGCATGCCGTTGAGCGCCTGCGCGGCCAGCGGCGCGCGCGCGGCGCCGCCCAGCGTGTGGCGGCTGACCAGGGCATCGAGCGCGGCCGTGTCCACCTGCTGCGCGGCAAACCAGAACTCCAGCTCCACCTGCATCTGCGCGGGCGCCAGACTGGCCGGGGCCAGCGGCGCGCTGCCGGGCACCAGGCCGTCCAGCCGCAGCGGCGTGGCCAGCCAGCCGGCCAGCCAGTGCGCCAGCGGCCCGGCCCAGCCGCGCCACGGGCCGCTGGCGCAGCGCCGGGCCAGCATGTCCTGGCACGCCGCGGCATCGGCCAGCGCACGGCCGAAGCCCAGCCTGCCGGCCCATTCCAGCACGCCGTGCAGAAAGCTGCCGGCCTCGGCGCCGCGCGCAAAGTCGTGCAGCGTGCCCTGGGCCGCCGCGGCGCCGGCGGCCGGCAGGCCGCGCACTGCGCCGGGCGTGGTGTGCATGGCCTCCTGGCCGCCGGCCTGGGCCTGGGCCATCTGCACCGCCTGCTCGGCCAGGGCCTCGGCAAAGGTCTCCTCGGCGGCACTGGCCGGCGTGGCGCCGGGCGATGCCGCGGGCACCGCAGGCACAGCCGCGCCGCCGCCGGCCGCCAGCACCGGCGTGGCGCGCAGCGCGGTGTAGCTGGCGATCCACCAGCGCGCGCGCGGGCCCGGCAACGCCGGCGCGGGCGCCCAGCGCAGATCGGCCTGCGGCGGGCGGTAGCGCAGCGTGTCGGCCGCCGGCAGCGGCTGCACCACGATCGCCGGGCAGCCGGCCGCCAGCGCCTGCAGCGCGCCGGGCAGGGCCGGCGGCGGCAGGCCCGCGCCGCCGCCCAGCAGGCTGCCCAGCGCGCTGCGCTCCAGCGCCTTCAGCGGCGCCACGCCCACCCAGGTGGCATGGCGGGCGCGGGTCAGCGCGACATACAGCTTGCGCAGGTCTTCGCGCAGGCGCGCGTCGTCCACGCGCTGCAGGGCCTCGGTGCCGGCGCGCAGCGCCACCACCGGCCGGCCGGCCTCGTCATGCCATTTCAGCGGCGTGTCGGTGGGCCGCGTGGCGCGAAAGGCGCTGGCAAAGGGCAGGAACACCAGCGGGTACTCCAGCCCCTTGCTCTTGTGCACCGTGACCACCTTCACCAGCGCGGCATCGCTTTCCAGGCGCAGCTTGCGCGCGTCGCCGTCGCCGGTGGCGTCGGCGCGCTGCTCGGCCAGGTGGCGGATCAGCGCATGCTCGCCGTCGAGCTGCACCGCGGCGTGCTGCAGCAGCTCGGCCAGGTGCAGCAGATCGGTGAGCAGCCGCTCACCCTGGCCGTCAGGTGCGGCCAGCAGGCGCTGCGGCACGGCAAAGTCATGCAGCAGGTGGCGCAGCATCGGCAGCACGCCCTGGCGCCGCCACACCTGGCGGTAGCCGCGGAACTGCAGCACGCGCGCCTCCCAGGCCAGCTCGTCGTGGTTCAGGCGGTCCAGCGCGGCCCAGTCCAGGCCCAGCGTGGCGCTGCCCAGCGCGGCGCGCAGCGGGCGGTCGTCATCCGGCTCGGCGCAGGCGGCCAGCCAGCGCTGCAGGTCGGCGGCCACGGCGCTGTCGTACACCGAGCCCTTGTCCGACAGGTAGACGCTGCGCACGCCACGCCCGGCCAGCGCGGCGCGCACCGCGGCGGCCTCGCGCCCGCTGTTGACCAGCACCGCGATGTCGCCGGGCTGCACGCAGCGCAGCGCATCGTCGTGCGCGAAACCGGCGTGCCCGGCCTGGCCTTCGCGCAGCAGGCGCACGATCTCGCTGGCGCAGGCCTCGGCCGCCTGCAGCTGGTAGGCGCCGGCCCCCAGCGGCGCACCGCCGGCGGCGGCATCGGCCTGCCACAGCACCAGGGCCGGGGCCTCGCCACTGCCACGCCACCAGCGCTCGGCGCGGCCGCGCGCCGCCACCGCCTGGAAGGGCAGCGGGTCGTCATCGCCCTGGCGGAACAGGAACGCACCGGCGCCGCCCGCGCGCGCCTCGGCCTGGGCGAACACATGGTTCACCGCCGCCACCATGGCCTGGGTGGCGCGGAAATTGGTGCCCAGCGTGGCATGGCGGCCAGCGGTGTCGCGCCGCGCCGCCAGGTAGGTGTGGATGTCGGCACCGCGGAAGGCATAGATGGCCTGCTTGGGGTCGCCGATCAGCACCAGCGCGGTGTGCGGATCGTTGGCCGCCACGCGGTAGATGGCATCGACGATGCGGTACTGCACCGGGTCGGTGTCCTGAAACTCGTCGATCAGCGCCACCGGAAACTGCGTGCGGATGCGCTGCGCCAGGCGCGCGCCGTTGGGGCCCTGCAGCGCGGCATCCAGCCGGGTGAGCAGCTCATCGAAGCCCATCATCGCGTGCTGGGCCTGCTGGCTGTGCAGGCGCTGCGCGCTCCAGGCGGCGGCGTGGCGCAGCAGCTCGTCCTGGCCGGACGGCAGGGCCTCCAGCCGCGCGCGCAGCGCCGGCAGCGCATGCAGCGCGGGGTGGTCAGGCGCAGCGCCCTGTTTCCAGGCCTCGGCCAGGCCTTCGGGCGTCAGGCGTGTCCAGGCCTTGCTGTTGCTGTCCAGATCGGGGCTCGGCGCATCGCCACGGGCCCAGGCATCGAGCGCATTGAGCCAGGGCATGTAGTAGCGCGCCTGCAGCTTCTTGCCGTCCACCTGCCTGGCGGCCACGGCGGCATCGAGTAGGCTGCGCAGCTCGGCCACCCAGGCGGGCCAGGGCGCCTTCAGCGTGGCCAGCGCCTGCTGCCGCGCGGCGCGGGCCTGGCCCAGCGCCTGGGCCGGCGGCTGGCCGGCGCCCAGCGCCGCGGTGTCGGCCAGCAGCGGCGCCACGGCCTGGCGCAGGGCGTCGGGCGCGGGCCACCAGGCCTGCACCTGGGCGGCATCGTCGGCCGGCAGCGGCGTGAAGAACGTGCGCCAGTAGTCGCGCAGCACCTCGGCCAGCAGCTCGCGCTGGTCGGTCTCGAGCGTCTGCGTGAACAGGCTGCCGCTGTCGAAGGCGTGTTCGCGCAGCATGCGGTAGCACCAGCCGTGGATGGTGGACACGGCCGCCTCGTCCATCCACTCGGCGGCCAGGCGCAGCGTGCGCGCACAGGCCGGCCACTGGGCGGGCGCATAGCTGGCGCGCAGATCGTGCAGCAGGTCCTCGCGGCCCGGCGGCAGTTGGGCCAGCGTGGCCGGATCGGCCAGAAAGGCCTCGGCGGCCTCGGCCAGGCGGGCGCGGATGCGGTCGCGCAGCTCCTGCGTGGCGGCTTCGGTGAAGGTGACCACCAGGATCTCGGGCGGCACCAGCGCCCGCATGAAGCCGCAGCCGCCGGGCCCGGCGCCGCCATGGCCCAGCACCAGGCGCAGGTACAGCGCGGCAATGGTGAAGGTCTTGCCGGTGCCGGCGCTGGCCTCGATCAGCCGGCTGCCGCGCAGCGGGAACGACAGGGGGTGCAGGATCTCGAGGCTCATGCCTGGCCCTCCGCCGCGCCGGCGCGCTGGATGGCGGCATCCAGCGGCGCCAGCAGCGCATGCGCCCAGTGCGCGAACTCGCCACCGGCCCACAGTGCATCGAAGCGTGCAAAGCAGCGCGCCAGGTAGGCACTGCTGTCGCGCTCGCCGATGCGGCCATGCTGGGGGTCATGCTCTTCGTAGCAGGCGCAAGCGGCCTCCCAGGCCGCGGCGCTGTCGGCCCCGGCCTCGGCGCCACCGGCGTCGAGCCAGCTGAAGCCGCTGCGCAGGGCCAGCGGCAGTGGCCGCGTCAGCCCGGTCTGCCAGGCCGCCAGCAGCGCGGCCCAGGCGGTGCTGGCCGCAGCCGGTGCCAGCGGCGCCAGCGTGACCGTGCCGGCCTTGCTGACCACCACCGTGCTCAGCGGCTCGCCCGCCACATGCGCGGCCAGGTGCGCCACCCACGGGGCCACCAGGCGGTCGCGCCGGTAGCGCTTGTCGGCGATCAGGCTGCCGCTGTCGAGCAGCAGGCGCACACGCTGGCCGTCGTCACGGGCGCGCAGCGGGCCCAGCCAGTCCACCAGGCGCAGCGGCTCGGCCAGGCCGGCGGGCAGGTGGTCGAGCAGCGCATCGGGCAGCGCATGCGGCCACAGGCCCAGCTGCGCGGTGTAGCGGGCGAACAGGTCGTCCATCGGCGCGGCCAGCTGCTGTTGCACCAGTTCGGCAAAGTGGCCGGCGGGCAGCGCGCCGCGGCGGGCCATGCGCGCCAGCTGGCTTTGCATCGCGTCCTCACGCGGGGCGCCCGCCTCCAGCGCCGCCTTCTGCACCTGGATCAGCTCGTCTTGCAGCTGCCAGTTTTCCAGCGCGTTGACGGCAAAGGGCTCATGGTCGGCGCCCACCGGATCCTCGGCCTCGAAATACACGCCCAGGCGCAGGCGCAGGAAGGCGCGCGCCGGGCTGGCCAGAAAGTCGGCCAGCATGCGCAGCGTCAGCGGGCCCTCGACGGCCCAGGCCGGCAGCGCCGTGTCTTGCGCGCCATCGGCCAGCGGCGCCTGCGCCTGCAGCGCGCCGTGCAGGCCGTCGCGCCATTCATGCGCGTGGCTGAACAGCCGCGCATCGCCGCCCTCGGTGAAGTAGGCGGGATCAAAGGCTTGCAGGCGGTGCTCGACGGTCAGCGCGGCCAGCAGGGCCTGGCCCGCATCCTCGCCGTCCGGCGCGCCGGCCAGCCGCCAGCCGGCGGCCAGGTGGTCGCGCAGCTGCGCCACCAGCACCGAGGGCGGGCGCTCGGACTGGTCGTGGATGCTGCGGCCCACCCAGCTGATGTGCAGGCGCTCACGCGTCGACAGCAGGGCCTCGAGGAACAGGTAGCGGTCGTCCTCGCGGCGCGAGCGGTCGCCCGGGCGCCAGTCGCCGCCGGGGCCGGCGCTCATCAGGTCGAAATCCATCGGCACACGGCTGCGCGGGTAGTCGCCATCGTTCATGCCCAGCAGCGCCACCACGCGAAAGGGGATGGCGCGCATCGGCATCAGCGTGGCAAAGGTCACCGCGCCGGCAAAGAAGGGCTGGGCCAGGCCGCCGGCATCCAGCGCGGCCAGCCAGTGCTCGCGCACCACGGCCAGCGGCAGCGGCTCGACCAGGGCCGCGCTGGCGCAGGCGGCCAGCCATTCCTGTAGCGTGGCCTGCAGGCGCAGCAGCGTGAAGCCGTCGCTGCCGGCGCCGCCGCGCGCCGGGCCTGTGACTGCACCGGGGTCGAAGCAGTCGGCCAGCAGCGCATCCAGCCGCTCGCCCCAGGCGGCGGGCGGGGCCGGCGTGCCCAGCTGCTGCCAGTGCCGCTCCAGCGTGGCCAGCAGCGTGACCAGCGGACCCAGCAGCGCAGCATCGAGCCCGCCGATCTCGTCCAGCGGCTCGATGCCGCACCAGGCCTCGCCGGCGCCGCTGGCATAACCCAGCAGCATGCGCTGCAGGCCGCTGTCCCAGCTGTTGTGCGGCTGGTCGGGCGGCAGGCCCAGCGCCGCGCGCTGCGCCGCATGCAGGCCCCAGCGGATGTTGGCGCCGTGCAGCCAGCGGCGCAGCAGCGGCAGGTCATCGTCGGCGATGGCGAAACGCCGGCGCAGCGCGGGCACCTCCAGCAGGTCCAGCACATCGCTGACCGCCAGGCGCGACTGCGGCAGCGCCAGCAGCTTCTCCAGCGCGCCCAGCAGCGGGTCGTGGCCGCGCTGGCCCTGGTCGGCCAGCGAGTAGGGGATGTGGCGCGCATCGTCGGCATGCAGCAGGCCGAACACCGCCTGGACATGCGGCGCATAGGCGGCGATGTCGGGCACCATCACGATCACGTCGCGCGGCTGCAGCGTGGCATCGGCGGCCAGGGCCTGCAGCAGCTGGTCGTGCAGCACCTCCACCTCGCGCTGCGGGCCGTGGGTGATGTGGAAGCTGATCGAGCGGTCGGCCGCCGCATCCACCGCCGGCCAGCGGCTGCGCGTTTCGGCCAGCGGGCGCAGGTCGCGGATGTCGTCCTGCAGCTGGCGCAGCAGGGTGTCGCCCGGGTTGGCGTCGAAGCAGTCGATGCGCTGGCCGATGGCCTGCAGGCGCCGGGCATGCTGGTGGCGCAGCTCGGGCGCCTCGTGCGCATCGAGCAGGCCGATGAAGTCACGCCCCTGCTTGCCCCAGGCGGCCAGCAGCGGCTGGGCATGCAGGTGCAGGGCCTCGTCGCCGATGGCGCCCTCGCTGCCCGGCCGGCGGCGCTGGCGCTGGTGCTGGGCGCGCAGCAGGTCCTGGTCGGCCACGATGTGCGACCAGTCGTGCTCGCAGGGGTTGTGCACGCACATCAGCACCTGGGTGCAGCGCGCCAGCGCGGCCAGCACCTCCATCGCCTGCTGCGGCAGCGAGGAGATGCCGAACACCACCAGGCGCGGCGGCAGGCCGGCCGGGCGCGGGCCGTCCACCGCCGCATCCCACGCGGCCATGCGCTGCAGGAACCGCTGGTGCACGGCGGCGCGGCTGGTGGCGGCCGCGGCCGCGCCCGCGGGGTCGGTGGCGGCCACGTCGGCCAGCAGCGCGCGCCACAGCCGCGGCTGCCAGCGCAGGTCATCGGGCACCGGCTGCAGGCCAAGGCGGCTGGTGGCGATGCGGTCTTGCCCGGCGGCCCAGTCGGCCAGCCAGTCGGCGCGGTAGACCTGGTACTGGTCCAGCAGATCGGCCAGGCGCTCGGCCAGCTGGTGGCGCTTGCGCAGGTCGGCATCGTCGGCCAGAAAACGCTGCAGCGGCGCGAACACCGGCTCGGCCAGCAGCGCCGGCAGCAGGCGCATCAGCCGCCACAGCAGCAGCGGCTTGTCAAAGGGCGAGACCGGCGGCACCGCGGCCTCGCCCAGCACCGCGCGGTACACGTCCCACTGAAAGCGTGACGGCAGCAGCATCTGCACCGCCGCGGCAATGCCCAGGCCGCCCGTGCCATCGGCGCGGCGCGGCTGCGCCATCGCCAGCTTGAGCCACTGCGCCACGCCGTTGCTCTGCACCAGCACCGTCTCATGGGCCAGCGGCGGCAGCGGGTGCGCGGCCAGCCACTGCAGCATCAGCGTGCGCAGCGCCTCGGGGTGGTTGCCGTGCACCACCAGGAGGCCGGGGGTCAGGGTGTCGCTCATGTTGCGGGTCAGGCCCTCAGAGCAGGCGCAGCGCCACGCCCATGTCGCGCCACAGCTCGGGGTGGCAGGTGAACAGCAGCAGCTGGTGGCGCTGCGCGGCATCGAACAGCACGCGCTTCATCGCGCCCAGGCGCTCGGCGTCGCTGTGCACCAGCGCGTCGTCCAGGATCAGCAGCGTGGGCCGGCCGGCCTGCTGCAGCAGATCGGCATAGGCAAAGCGGCTGATCAGGCGCAGCTGCTCGCGCGCGCCGAAGCTCAGCTCGTCGAGCGCGGCGCGCTCGGCGCTGCCATCGGCCGCGGGGCGGGTGAGTGATTCGGGCGCCAGCTGGGCGTCCATCTGCACCGCGGCGCCGGGCAGCAGCAGCGGCAGGTAGTGCTGCAGGCGCTGCTGCAGCGGCGCCTGCAGGCGTGCCAGCGTGGCCTGGCGCTGGGCCTCGAGTCGGGTGCAAAGCAGGTCGAGCGCGGCGGCGCGGCGCTGCAGCTCGGCGGCGCGGCGCTGGCTGTGGGCCAGCATGCCGGCCAGGCTGTCGCGCTGCTCTTCCAGGCCCTGGGCGCCAGCCTGCTGCAGCGCGCCTTCCAGCACCAGCAGCTGGCCGTGGCGCTGCTGGTGGGCC
>CAYPDO010000094.1:0-10950 GCA_964409495.1 uncultured Bordetella sp. | reverse complement strand
GGGCGGCACGCCGGCGGGCAGCGTGTCGGCGGTGCTGGCGGTGGGCACGCGCTCGCACACGCCCTTGCAGCCGGCCTGGTTGTCCAGCCACAGCACGGCCAGGCCGGCGCGTTGCAGCACGTCCAGCACGGTCTCGTGGCGCAGCCTGCTGGCCTCGAAGCCCTCGCGCCCCAGGTGCGAGAACATGCAGGGCACCGAGGCCGCGGTGCTGGTGCCGCAGGACATCACGCGCCGGAAGCTCAGCACCGAGCCCTCGCGCGCCAGCGCCGGCGTGGTGTCGCGCGGATAGCCGTTCAGGCCGAGGTTGGCGGCGCGGGCGGTCTCGCCCAGCACCAGCACGATCAGCGGCGGCCGCGCGGCGGCGGCCGGCGGTGGCGCCAGGCGGGCATCCTCGGCCACCGGGTACAGGCGCGTGTCGCGCCGGCGCAGCGGCTCGGTGGCCACCCAGGCGCCCGAGTACAGCGTGGTCAGCGGGTTGATCAGGTAGCGCACATGCTTGTGGTTGCGCATCGCCGACGACAGCGGCTGGTAGCTGGCCAGCACGCCGCCCACCACCAGCAGCAGCGCCGCGACGAACAGCGCGGCGTTGTGCAGCGCACGCCGCGGCCAGGGCCGGTAGTGCAGCGGCGCGCGCCACACCAGCAGCGCCGGCAGGCCGCCGGCCAGGGCCAGCACCAGCAGCAGGCGCAGGCCGATCAGGTCACCCGCCTCGCGCGGGTCGGTCTGCGCCACGTTGACCATCATCGTGGGGTCGATCACCACGCGGTAGCTGAGCATGAAGTAGCCGCCGGCCGCACCGATCAGCAGCAGCGCGATGGCCGTGCCCTTGAGCGTGTGGCGCCATGCCAGCAGACTTTGCAGGGCCATCAGCGCCGCGGCGATCACCAGCACCAGGCCGGCCGCCAGCGCCCAGCCGCCGCGCCCCTGCAGCACGCCCAGGCGGCCCAGTTCCAGCCACAGCGGCAGGTTGCCCACACTGGCCAGCCACAGGCTGGTGGCCAGCATCAGGCCCACCGGGCGGCGGAAGAAGGCGCGCAATCGCGAGACGGGGGGGGCGCGGAAGTCGGTCATGCAGCGCGGCGGGCGGTCAAATCGGAGACGGGCCGCCAGTGTCGCCGACCGCCGCGCCCCGGTTGCAGACCGTTGCACGGCGCTGCGGCGCGGACAGTGAACGGAGAGCGCCCGCGCCTAGAGTGCCGCTGCGCGCCGGGGCTCCACCGCCCCGACCGATCCGGCCCGCGCAGCCATCCCTCACCGCCTGCCACGCGATGCCCGAACCGACCCGGCCCACACCCCCTGCCCCCCGCGCCCGCTGGCGCATCACCCTGGCCACGGCGGCGCTGTGCCTGGGCGCGCTGGGCCCGGCCGCCCGGGCAGCGGGGCCGGCCTGGGCCATCGATGTGCCGGGCGGACAGGACCACCCGCTGCTGCAGCGCTATGCCGACTCGTGGCTGTACGCCTACCAGCAGCAGGGCTTCGACAGCACCAGCTTCCCGGGCCAGCTGGGCCTGGATGCGCGCAACGCGTTCCGCGCGCCGGTGGTGGTGGAGGGCCGCATCACGCGGCTGCTGTACTTCGCGCCGCTGGGCCGCACGCCGCTGGAGGTGCAGCGCAACTACGAGCAGGCGCTGCAGGCCGCCGGCTTCAAGACCGTGGTGAGCTGCACGCCGCGGGTGCCGCGCTGCGACACCATGCGCTACGGCTTCGACGACCACTATGCGGCGATGAAGGAGGCCGACCACCGCGCCAGCAGTGCGCGCCACCCCGACGGCTCGGCGCTGCAGAAGAACATCCACCAGGCCAACGGCGGCAGCAACATGCTGGGCAGCGACGAGGTGCACTTCAGCTACGGCACCCTCACGCGCCAGGGCAGCACGGTGCATGTGATGCTCAACACCGGCAAGGTCTACCGCACCGATTTCACCGCCACCTACATCGAGATCGCCGAGCCCAAGGCCATGGACGGCGGCATGGTGTCGGTGAACGCCGACGCCCTGGGCGCCGGCCTGAGGAACGAGGGCCACATCGCCCTGCACGGCGTGTTCTTCGACACCGGCAAGGCCGAGCTGCGGCCCGAATCGCGCGCCCAGCTCGACGAGATCGGCCGCCTGCTCAAGGCCCAGCCGGCGCTCAAGCCCTGCCTGGTGGGCCACACCGACAACCAGGGCGGCCTGGAGGCCAACCTGCTGCTCAGCCAGCAGCGCGCCCAGGCCGTGGTGGATGCGCTGGCCCGGGGCCAGGGCATCGACGCCCGGCGCCTGTGCGCGCGCGGCGTGGCCAGCCTGGCGCCGGTGGCCTCGAACGCCACCGACGAGGGCCGCCCCCGCAACCGCCGCGTGGAGCTGGTGCTGCCGTGAGCGTCAGCGGCCCAGGGCTTTGTACAGCGTCACACGGCTGGTCTGCGCGGCCAGCCCGGCCTGCAGCCAGGCCTGCTCGGCGGCGTACAGGCCGCGCTGGGCTTCCAGCTGCTCCAGCACGCTGGCCGCGCCCTGGGCGGCCTTCAGGTCGGTGAGGCGGGCGGTCTCGCGCGCCGCCTCGCGCTGCTGCGCCAGCGCCGCCAGCTGGCTGCGCCAGGTGCTCAGCGCCACCAGCGCATCGGCCGTTTCGCGGAAGGCCGACTGCACCGCGCGCTCGTACTGCGCCAGCGCGATGCGCTCGGCGGCATCGGCCTGCGCGATGGCCGCCTGGCGGCGCCCGCCGTCAAACACCGTCAGCGCCACATTGGCAGCCAGCGTGTAGGCGAAGTGCCCGCCCTCGAACAGGCCCGAGAGCTGGCCCGAGGCCTGGCCGGCCTGGCCGGTGAGGGTGATGCTGGGCCACAGCGCGGCGCGCGCCGCGCCCAGGTTGGCGCGGGCCGACAGCAGGGTCTGCTCGGCCTGCACCACGTCGGGCCGCGCCAGCAGCACCGACGAGGGCAGGCCCACCGGCACCTCGGCCAGCGGCGCGCCGGCGGTGGCCGCGGCCAGCGTGTCGGCCGGCACCGCGGTGCCCAGCAGCAGGGCCAGGGCGTTTTCGTCCTGCGCGCGCTGGCGCTGCCACTGCGCCAGCGTGGCCTGCGCCTGGGCGCTGAGCGTGCGCTGGGCCTGCAGCTCGAGCAGCGAGGCCGCGCCCACACGCTCGCGCAGCGTGGTCAGGCGCAGCGTCTCGTCGCGGCTGGCCAGCGTGCGCCGGGCCAGCGCCAGCTGGGCCTCGTCGTGGCGCAGCGCCAGCGCGGTGGCCAGCACCTGACTGACCAGCGCGATCTCGGCCGCGCGCTGGCCGGCGCGCGTGGCCAGCAGGCTGGCGCGCGCGGCCTCGTCCAGCTGGCGCAGGCGGCCGAACAGGTCGAGCTCCCAGCTGGCCAGCTGCAGGCCGGCGGTGAAGCTGTTGGTCTGGTTTCCACTGCTGTTGGGCACACGCTGCGCGCTGCCGCCCACGCCGATGACCGGCAGCTTGTTGGCCTCGCTGCCGGCCAGCGCGGCCTGGGCGCGCTCGACGTTCAGCAGGGCCACGCGCAGGTCGCGGTTGTTCGCCAGCGCCAGCTCGGCCAGGCGCTGCAGCGCGGGGTCGGTGGCCAGCGCGCGCCAGTCGGCCACGGTGCCGGGCTGGCCGCTGTCGGGCAGGTCGGCGGTGCCCACCAGGGGCAGCTGCGCAGGGATGCCGGGCTCGGCAGCGGCCGGCGCGCGTGCCGGGCCGCTGGCGCAGCCGGCCAGCAGGGCCAGCAGCGCAGCCAGCGCCAGGCCACTGCGGCGGACCGGGGAAGGCGGCGTCATCACGGCAGACGTCACGGGGCGGGCGCGGCTCATGCTTGACCCCCTTCGCTGGCGGCAGTGCCCGGCAGCGCATGGTGCGGCACCGGCGACGGCGGCAGCGGCGGCGAGATCGGCGTGTCGTGCGGCGCCGGATGGCGCGCCGGCAGCAGCTTGCGCACCACCACGTAGAACACCGGCACCAGAAACACCGCCAGCACCGTGGCGGCGATCATGCCGCCCATCACGCCGGTGCCGATGGCGCGCTGGCTGTTGGCGCCGGCACCGCTGGCCAGGGCCAGCGGCAGCACGCCCAGGATGAAGGCCAGCGAGGTCATCACGATCGGCCGGAAGCGCAGGTGGCAGGCCTCCAGCGTGGCCTGCAGCAGGCTCTTGCCCTCGTCCTGCAGATCCTTGGCGAACTCGACGATCAGGATGGCGTTCTTGGCGCTCAGGCCGATCACCGTGATCAGGCCCACCTTGAAGTACACGTCGTTGGGCATGTCGCGCCACCACACGCCCAGCAGCGCACCCAGCACGCCCAGCGGCACCACCAGCAGCACGGCCACCGGGATGCTCCAGCTCTCGTACAGCGCGGCCAGGCACAGGAACACGGCCAGCATCGAGAACGCCAGCAGGATGGTGGCCTGCGAGCCCGACAGCTTCTCCTCGTACGACTGGCCGGTCCACTCGAAGCCGAAGCCCGCCGGCAGCTGGCCGGCCAGGCGTTCCATCTCGGTCATGGCCTCGCCGGTGGAACGGCCGGGCGCCGCATCGCCGGCCAGTTTCATGGCCGGATAGCCGTTGTAGCGCACGGTCTGCATCGGGCCGGTGATCCAGCGCGTGCTGGCGAAGCTCGACACCGGCACCAGCTGGCCGCGGCTGTTCATGACCTGCAGCTTCAGCACGTCCTCCGGCACCATGCGCGCCTTGGCCTCGGCCTGCACGATCACGCGCTGCAGCCGGCCCTTGGCCGGGAAGTCGTTGACATAGGCCGAGCCCAGCGCGGTGGACAGCAGGCTGTTGATGGCATCGAAGCTCACGCCCTGGGCATAGGCGCGCTCGCGGTCGATGTCGACCTGCAGCTGCGGCGCGTCTTCCAGGCCGTCGGGGCGCACGCCGCTGATCAGCTGGCTCTGGCTGGCCATGCCCAGCAGCTGGTTGCGCGCGGCCAGCAGGGCCTCGTGGCCATGGCCGGCGCGGTCTTGCAGGCGGAAGTTGAAGCCGGTGGCCGTGCCCAGCTCGGGGATGGGCGGCGGGCTCAAGGGGTACACGAACGCATCGCGCACGCCCATCATCGCGCCGAAGGCGCGACCGGCCAGCGCCTGGGCGGTGTGCTCCTTGCCCTTGCGCTCGTCCCAGTTCTTCAACGGCACGAACACCAGGCCGGCGTTCTGGCCCTGGCCCGAGAAGCTGAAGCCGATCACCGCCACCACCTGGTCGACCTCGGGCTGCTTCATGAAGAAGCCTTCCACCTGCTGCATCACCGCCTGGGTGCGCTCCACGGTGGCGCCGGGTGGCAGCTGCACGTTGACGATCAGGTAGCCCTGGTCCTCATTGGGCAGAAAGCTCGACGGCAGGCGCTGGTACATCCAGGCCACCGCGCCGACGATGGCCACGAACACGATCAGCCAGCGCCCGGCCTTGGCGATGATGCGGGCCACCAGGCCCTCATAGCCCTTGGCGGTGCGCGAGAAGGCGCGGTTGAACAGGCCGAAGAAGCCGCGCCGCGCGTGGTGCGCGCCCACCGGCTTCAGGAAGGTGGCGCACAGCGCCGGCGTGAGCGTGAGCGCCAGGAAGGCCGAGAACAGGATCGAGGCCGCCATGGCCAGCGAGAACTGGCGGTAGATGGCGCCCACCGCACCGCCGAAGAAGGCCATCGGCAGGAACACCGAGACCAGCACCACAGTGATGCCGATCACCGCGCCGGTGATCTGGCCCATGGCCTTGCGCGTGGCCTCGCGCGGCGACAGGCCCTCCTCGGCCATCAGGCGCTCGACGTTCTCGACCACCACGATCGCGTCGTCGACCAGGATGCCGATGGCCAGCACCATGCCGAACAGCGTGAGCACGTTGATCGAAAAACCGAACACCAGCAGCATGCCGAAGGTGCCCAGCAGCGCCACCGGCACCACGATGGTGGGGATCAGCGTGTAGCGGATGTTCTGCAGGAACACCAGCATCACGATGAACACCAGCACCATGGCCTCGGCCAGTGTCTCGATGACCTGGGTGATCGAGATGCGCACGAACTTCGAGCTGTCGTAGGGGATGGCGTAGTCCATGCCCGGCGGAAAGAAGGGCTTGAGCTCCTTCATGCGCTGGCGCACCGCCTCGGCCGTGGCCAGCGCGTTGCCGGTGGGCGAGAGCTGCACGCCCACGCCGGCCGAGGGCTGGCCGTTCAGGCGCGAGTAGCTGCCATAGCCCTGGCCGCCAAGCTCCACGCGCGCCACGTCCGACAGGCGCACGGCCGAGCCGTCGGGGCTGGCGCGCAGCACGATGGCGCCGAAGGCCCGCGCATCGGCCAGCTGGCCGTTGACCACGATGGTGGCGCTCATCGGCTGGCCTGGCACAGCAGGCTGGTCGCCCAGGGTGCCGCCGGGCACCTGCAGGTTCTGCGCGCGGATGGCGCCCACCACATCGGCCGGCGTGAGGCCGTAGGACACCAGCTTGGCCGGCTCGACCCACACGCGCATGGCACGCTCGGTGCCGAACAGCTGGGCCTGGCCCACGCCGGCAATGCGCTGCAGCTCGGGCTGGATGTTGCGCGCGGCGTAGTCGCCGATGCTCACCGGGTCGTCGTTCGGGTTGCTGGAGGTCAGCGACACGAACATCAGGAAGTTGAAGCGCGCCTTGTCGATGCGCACCCCCTGCTGCACCACCGAGGCCGGCAGGCGCGAGGTGGCGCGGCTGACGCGGTTCTGGATCTCCACCTGCGCCAGGTCGATGTTGGTGCCGGTGGCAAAGGTCACCGCGATCGAGCCCACGCCATTGGCCTGGGCGGTCGACTCCATGTAGATCATGCCTGGGGCGCCGTTGAGCTCCTGCTCCAGCACCGACAGCACGCTGTCTTCGAGCACCTTGGCCGAGGCGCCGGGGTAGACCACCGCCACCTGCAGCGCCGGCGGCGCCACCGAGGGGTACTGCGCCACCGGCAGCTTGGTGATGGCCGCGGCGCCCAGCACCGCGATGAACAGGGCGATCACCCAGGCGAAGACCGGGCGATCGATGAAGAATTTCGAGAGCATGGTGTGTGCGGCTCCCGTCGGTCAGCGGCTGGCGGCCGCAGAGGCGGCCACCGGGGCGGCGCCGGACGCCGCGCCAGGTGCCTTGCCCGGCGCCTGGCCCGATGGCGGCGCGCCGGGCGTCCACGGCACCGGCGTCACCGGCGCGCCGGGCACGAACATCTTCTGGAAGCCGTCGACGATGACCCGCTCGCCGGCCTTCAGGCCGTCGGTCACCACCCAGTCGCCGCCCAGCGCGCCGGCGATCTTGATCGGGCGCTTCTGCGGCTTGTTGCCCTCGCCCAGCACCAGCACCGTGTCACCCGCGGTCTCGCGCGTGACGGCCTGCTGCGGCAGGCGGATGGCCTGCTCGCTCACCGCCTGCGTGATGCGCACCTTGACGAACAGGCCCGGAAGCAGCACGCCGTTCGGGTTGGGCAGCTCGGCGCGCAGGCTCACCTGGCCGGTGGCGACGTCCACGGTGGGGTCGGCAAACAGCAGCTTGCCGGCCAGCGGGTACTCGCTGCCATCGTCGAGCACCACGCGCACCTCGGCGGCGGCGCCGCCGGCAGCACGCTTCAACTGGCCGCCGTCGAAGGCGCGGCGCAGGCGCAGCGCCTCGGCGGCCGGCTGCGTGAAGTTGACGTACAGCGGATGCGTCTGCTGCACCACGGCCAGCGCGGTGGCGTCGGTGGGGCCGACCAGCGCGCCCTCGCTGACCTGGGCCCGGCCGATGCGCCCGGCGATCGGCGACTTGATGGCGGTGTAGTCGAGGTTCACGCGGGCCGACTGCACGGCGGCCCTGGCGGCGGCCACATCGGCGGCAGCGGCCTTGGCCGTGGTCTGGGTGGCCAGCCATTCCTGGGCGCTGATGGCCTTGCTTTCGGCCAGCGGGCGGTTGCGCTCCACCTGCGCGCCGGCCTGGGCCAGCGCGGCCTCGGCACGGGCCTGCGCGGCCTCGGCACTGGCCAGCGCGGCGCGGAAGGCCTCGGCGTCCAGCGTGAACAACGGCTCGCCGGCGCGCACCGTGCCACCCTCGGTGAACTGGCGCTTCTGCACGATGCCGGCCACGCGGGCGCGCACCTGGGCCACGCGCCAGGCCTCCAGGCGGCCGGGCAGCTCGGCCGGCAGGGCCACGGCGCCGGGCTGCACCGTGACCACACCCACCGGCGGCGGCGGTGGCATGCCGCCCCCACCCCCGGCAGCGCCGGCCTTGGCGGCATCGCCACCGCCGCCGCATCCGGCCAGGGTGAGCAAGATGGCAGCGGCCAGCGCCAGGGCGCTGACGGAGGGAAACACGGGCAAAAAGCGGTGGGCGTGCAGCGGCATGGCAGGTCGTGCGCAGGAAGGGTCTGCAGATCGCGGGGGCGATGCCGGATCACGGCGCCGCCCCCGTGGCGTGGGTTGGCAGGGCTTGTGGGGGGAGGGATGACACCGACGGCGCGTGCCCGGCATGCGCTGCAGCGCACGAGTTCACGACGATCACCTGGACGGGATCAACCCCCACAACGAATCAGGTGACGGGGTTTCGACGCAATCTTACATACAATCGCGAATGTATGTTGACACACCCAAAGCCCTTGCATCATTGCGGGGCCTTTGCCGGCACCACCCCATCCCGCCCCTGACCATGCGCCGCACCAAGGAAGAAGCCCAGGCCACGCGCGAGCAGCTGCTCGACGCGGCCGAGCGCCTGTTCCTCGAGCGCGGCCTGGCCGCCACCTCGCTGCAGGACATCGCCCGCGCCGCCGGGGTGACCCGCGGCGCGGTGTACTGGCACTTCGCCGACAAGGTGGCGCTGGCCGAGGCCTTGTTCGAGCGCGTGGACCTGCCGATGGAGCAGGTGCTGGCCGAGGCCGAGCGCAACGGCACGGCCGACCCGCTGGCCCAGCTGCGCCACCTGGCCGGCTCGGCGCTGCGGCTGATCCGCGACGATGCGCCGGCGCGCCGCGCCTTCACCATCTTGCTGCACAGCGGCCCCTTCGTCGGCGAGCTGGCGCCGCTGGCCCAGCGGCATGATGAATCGCTGAGCGACTGCAGCAGCCGCATGGAACGCCTGTTTGCCGCCGCCATGGCCGCCGGCCAGCTGCGGCGCGACATCACGCCGCGCCAGGCCGTCACCGCACTGTTCGGCCTGGTCGATGGCCTGCTGCGGCTGTGCACGCTCAACGAGGCGGCCATCGCCCGCTGCAGCGAGGCCGAACGCGCCATCGAGCTGCTGTTCGACGGCCTGCTGGCGCGGCGCTGAGCGCGCAACCGCGCACGGCCTTGATCCAGGCCCAGGCAAGCGCATTCACCACCCGTGCGGGGCCGGCCGGCCCACGCTGCCCTCTTGCGCCCGCGCGGTCGCAGGCATAGGCTGCGGGGCACCCAAAGCCAGATGACGCCCGGCCGCCTCCCGGCCGGTGCTGGGCGCCAAGGCCTGTTCGACCGGGGCTATCCAAGCAGCCTGAGGAGAACAGCCATGCCAAGCCCACAAACAGCCGGCGCGGTGCCGGTGCACGCCATTCGCACCCTGGCCCTGGTGGGGCCCGCCGCCGCCGGCAAGACCACCCTGGCCGAGCAGTTGCTGCTGGCCAGCGGCGCCATCGCCAGCCCCGGCAGCCTGGAGCGCGGCAGCACGGTGAGCGACTTCGACCCGCTCGAGCGCCGTCTGCAGCACTCGCTCAACGCCACGGTGATGCACACGCGCTGGCGCGACAGCCGCATCCATTTCATCGACACCCCCGGCGCGGCCGATTTCGTCGGCCAGAGCCTGCCGCCGCTGGAGGCGGTGGAAACCGCCGCGGTGGTGGTCAGCGCCGTCAACGGCATCGAGCCGATGGCCGTGCGCATGATGCAGTACGCCGCCGACCGCGGCCTGGACCGCATGATCATCGTCAACAAGATCGATGCCCAGGGTGTCGATCTGCCGGGCCTGCTGGCGCAGATCCAGGCTGTCTTCGGCAAGGAATGCCTGCCGCTGAACCTGCCCGACGCCGGCGGCACCCGGGTGGTCGACTGCTTCTTCGCCCGCAGCGGCCACAGTGATTTCGGCAGCGTGGACGCCGCCCACCGCGCGCTGGTGGAGCAGGTGGTGGAGGTGGATGCGGCCTTCGTCGAGCGCTACCTGAACGATGGCGACATCGACGCCACCGAGCTGCACGCGCCGCTGGAACAGGCGCTGCGCGAGGGCCACCTGATCCCGGTGTGCTTCGTCTCGGCGCGCACCGGCGCCGGCGTGGCCGAGCTGCTGGACGTCATCGACCGCCTGCTGCCCAACCCCACCGAGGGCAACCCGCCCGACTTCCTGAACGGCGAGGGCGAGGCGGCGGTGCGCATGCATGCCACGCCCGACCCGGCGGCGCATGTGCTGGCCCATGTGTTCAAGGTGACGGTGGACCCTTACGTGGGCAAGCTGGGCGTGCTGCGCGTGCACCAGGGCACGATCACCCCGGGCACGCTGCTGTACGTGGGCGATGGCCGCAAGCCCTTCAAGGTGCAGCACCTGTACATGCTGCAGGGCAAGGAGCATGTGGAGGTGCCACGCGCCGTGCCCGGCGACATCGTGGCGGTGGCCAAGGTGGACGAGTTGCACTACGACGCCGTGCTGCACGACGCCGCCGAAGACGACCACATCCACCTGGCCCCGCTGGCCCTGCCGCGCCCGGTGCACGGCCTGGCCATCGCGCCCAAGCGGCGCGGCGACGAACAGCGCATGTGGGACATCCTGGGCAAGCTGGTGGATGAGGACCCCTGCCTGCGCGTGGCGCAGGACGCCAGCACGCATGAATCGGTGGTCTACGGCCTGGGCGAGCTGCACCTGCGCATCCTGCTCGAGCGCCTGCGCGAGGTGCACCGCTTCGAGGTCGAGACGCAAGTGCCGCGCATCGCCTACCGCGAAACCATCACCGCCAGCGCCGAGGGGCATTACCGCCACAAGAAGCAGACCGGCGGCGCCGGCCAGTTCGGCGAGGTGTACCTGCGCGTCGAGCCGCTGCCGCGCGGCGCGGGCTTCG
>CAYPDO010000093.1:1923-10964 GCA_964409495.1 uncultured Bordetella sp. | reverse complement strand
CGCGCAGGGCATCCTGGGCTACGTGGTGCGCTGGGTCGACCAGGGCGTGGGCTGCTCCAAGGTGCCCGACATCAACGATATCGGCCTGATGGAAGACCGCGCCACGCTGCGCATCAGCAGCCAGCACGTGGCCAACTGGCTGCACCACGGCGTCGTCAGCGAAGCGCAGGTGCGCGACAGCTTTGCGCGCATGGCGGCCAAGGTGGACGGCCAGAACGCCGGCGACAAGGCCTACAAGAGCCTGGTGGCCCACCCCGACGGCGCCGCCTTCCAGGCCGCGCTGGACCTGGTGTTCAAGGGCAAGGAGCAGCCCAGCGGCTACACCGAGCCGCTGCTGCACGCCTGGCGGCTGAAGGTCAAGGCGGGCTGAGCGGGCCGGCCGCGCGCCGCGGCCGTGCCGGCCTGCGCCGGCCTCAGCCGGCGGCCGCCGGGCGCCGGGCCAGCCGCAGCACCACGCGCAGCCCCGCTTCCTTGGGCACGCTGGTGACGTAGCCGATGCTCTGCGGATCGGCCTTCACGCGGCGCAGCATGTCGGCCTCGTCCGCCGCACTGGGTGGCGGGCGCAGCCGGCCGGAGAACTGCAGCCGCGCCCAGTGGCTGTCCACCTGCGCCGGCGTGGCCGTGCCGATGGCGGCATAGAACAGGCTGCGCGCGGGGTGTCCGCGCGCATGCTCGACCGGCAGGGTCAGCGCCACGCCGGGCAGGGCCGGCAGCCGGCCGGTGTAGACGTCGAACAGGTCCTTGCTGTCCGCCGATTCGATCGGGCTGGCCGCGGCCACGACCACATACACCGTGTCGGCCGCGGCGCCCGGTGCGGTCTGTGCCCAGCCGGGCCGGGCACCGGCGGCCAGCCAGGGGGCCAGCAGCGTGGCCAGCAGGCGGCGCCGGGTTCGCAGGCGTGCTTGGTTGGGGGCTCGCATCGCGCCGTCTCAGAAGATCATGTCGTAGGACGCGCTGAGCACCAGCGCATGGCCCACCGCCGGCAGCGGCAGGGTGGTGTCGCGCACGCGGTCCACCTGCAGCTTCATGGCCTTGCCCGGGCCGAGCTCGCGGCGCCAGGCCAGCACCAGGCTGTGGTGGCCGTAGGTGGCTTCGCCGGTGTCCAGGCGCCGCTCCTGGTAGCCGCTGGCGCCCACGGTGAGCACGCCCTGGTCGATGCGGTAACCCAGGGTGCTTGAATGGAAGCGGGCGGCATAGTTCAGCGACGAGCGACGGGTCACGCCGTACTCCGAGCGCCACACCCAGCGGCCCGCGTCGTGGCCGATGGCCGCGCCCGTGAACACGTGCCGCGGGCCGCCCACCGGCACCTCCTCCAGGCCGGCGGCGTCGTCGCGCTGGCGGAACTCGGCCACCATGTGGCTCAGGCGCCCGCTCCAGCCGTCCACGCCGGTCTCGGCCACCACGCCGCGGATGTTGCGCCATTCGATCGTGCGCTGGCGCATGCCGAACAGGCCGAGGAAGCGGTTGTCGGTGCTGCGCTCGCCGCCCGCCAGGAACTCGGCGCGCAGGTTCCAGCCGCCCAGGCGCGTTGAATAGGCGGCGCTCAGGCCGTTGTAGTTGACGATGTCCCAGCCGTAGACATCCGCGCTCGGGCGTATCGTGTCGTAGGCGAAGCCGACATCCTGGAAGTCGGAGTAGTGGTAGAGCGGCAGGCGCTTGCGTCCCAGCTGCAGCTGCCAGTGTTCGGCGGGCTGCCAGGTGGCGTAGGCCCATTCCAGGTTGAGTGCCTGCTTCGGCAGGGCCCGCGTGGTGAGCTGCGTGGTCAGCGTCAGCGCCGGGTGCCAGGCCCAGTCGGCCTGCAGGCCGGCACGGGACTCGGGGCGCAGGCTGGGGCGGTCGGTGTACAGGCCGCCGTGCGCCCAGTCGGCGACGAAGCGTGTGCAGTTGTCGGCCTGCTCGGCGCCCAGCGCGGCCGAGGCGGTGCAGGCGCCGGCGGTGCGCCCCAGCACCAGCGAGGCAAAGCCGCTGAGGCTCAAGCCCTGGGCGGCGGCGGGGCCGGCCAGCAGGGCCGCCGCAGCGCCGGCACACAGCCAGGCCGGCAGTCGTGGGGAGGCAGGGACGTGCAGGGGCATGGCGTCAGGCCGGCATGGGTTCGGGGGGATGGGCGATGGCGAAGCGGCCCTTGCCGGTCTGCTTCACGGCGTACATGGCCTGATCGGCCGCGGCGATCAGCGTGCCGGCGGTCACCGCGTGCTTCGGGAAGCTGGCGGCGCCGACGCTGGCGCCCACCTGGCAGCGGGTGCCGTCGTCCAGCGCGACCGGCTGGCGGAACAGCGCGATCAGCTGCTCGGCGAATGCGGCCACCAGGGGCGCGCTGGCGTCCATGCCGGGCAGCACCACGACCAGCTCGTCGCCGCCCAGCCGGCCCAGCACGTCTTCCTGCCGGCGGAAGATCTGGCGCAGGCGGCGCGCCGCCTCGACCAGCACACGGTCCCCCGCGGCATGGCCATGCCGGTCGTTGACGGCCTTGAAGCCGTCCAGGTCGATGAACAGCAGGGTCAGTCGCTCGTCGCGGTCGCGCGCGCCGGCCAGGGCCTGCGCCAGATGCTGCTCAATGTAGGCCCGGCTGCGCAGGCCGGTCAGCGGGTCGTGCTCGGCCTGGTAGCGTGAGCGCTCCTCGTCCAGCTTGCGGCGGGTGATGTCGTGCAGCGCGCCCTCGACCTGGCACGAGGAACCATCGGCATCGGTTCTCGCCGTCACCACGCAGTGCACCCACATCGGCTGGCCGCCGGGCCCGCGCAGCGGCAGATCGGCCGCCTGCGTGCTGCCGCTGACGATGGCCTCGTGCACCAGCGGGGCCAACCCGGCCTGCTGCGGATCGAGGGCCAGCAGCGCGTTGGCCTGGGCCGCGGCGGGTGGGCGGGCGTCGGGCCAGCCCATCATGCGGGCCAGCGCCGGGTTGGCGTCCAGCAGGCGGCCGGCGGCGTCGAGCACGAACAGTCCCGCGGCGCTGCCGGCGAAGATGCCGCGGTAGCGCGCTTCCATCGCCGCGATCTCCTCGCGCATGCCGCGTTCGCGCTGCAAGGCCTGGTGGTGCAGCGCCAGCAGCTGGTTGGCCGCGCTGGCCACGCGGCCGATCTCGTCGTCCTGGTGCACCGCGTCGACCTCGATGCGGGCGTCGGAGCCGGGCGACACCGCCGACAGCGCGCGCGCCAGCTGGTGCATCGGCCGGGTCAGCAGGCGCTGCGCCAGCACGTACACCAGCACGATGGACAGGGCGACCAGCGCGCCGACGGCGCCAAGCACCGTCAGCACGTCCTTGCGCACCGCCTGGTCGAGGTAGGCCTCGTCCATCCACACGCGCAGCAGTCCGACCTGCTCGGTGGCGGCGAAGGGCGAGTTCAGGCGGCGTTCGAGCGAGGTCTGGGCCGCGGGTGCCGCGCGCGTGTCGCCGGCCTTGTCGAGGAGCACCGGGTCCAGCCTGGCCCCGCCCAAGATCTGCACCGCCACGGCCCGTACCGCCGGCTGCTGGGCCAGGCCGGCGGCCAGTTCATGCACCAGCGCAGGATCGCGCGCATAGGCACCGGCGGCCAGCGAGCGGTCCAGCGCGTCGATGGTCGCCTGCACGCCCAGGCGCAGCTCGTTGCGGCGATGGCTGTCGGCCAGCGGCCGGATGGCCAGCAGCAGCGCGCCCATCATCACGACACCGGCCACCAGCAGCGCCTGCTGGAAGCGCGTGCGCAGCGAGCGGGCCTTCAGCAGCCGGAAACCGCGGCGGGCCTGCGCCACGGCCGGTCGCTGGCACCTGCCGTCTGGCGACGTCGGCGCGCAGGCCGACGGGGGAGGTTCAGGCTCGGCCATGGCTGTAGGGTGGAGAGGCGGGGGGCCGCGTGCGCCTCGCTACAGCCATCGGGGCACACGCACACATCGGCTTGTCGGCCGCCGCGGCCGCAACTTGAGCCCGGGCGGCCCTGCACGCCAGTGGCAGCGGCCGCAATGCACGAAGGGCGCCCCGCGGGGCGCCCTTCGGCGGCCTGGCCGCACGGCGCCCGACCGGGCGCCGCGCCGGCACTCACATCGGCGTGGGCGTGCCGTTCATGCGGTCGTACTTCAGGAAGTACTTGCGCGCCTCGGCGATCAGCTGGTTCTCGGTGGGGTGGTCCACCGGCTCGTAGCCGACGATCTGCTTGCCCACCGGCGCGCGGTGCTTTTCCACATAGTGCCGGAAGTCGGCCATGGCGCTGTTGGAGCCGGTGACCAGCACCTCCTGGATGCCGGCCAGCGCATCGCACACATGGCCGAAGAATTCGTGCTCGGTGCGCACCCCGCTGCCATGGGTGCGGGTGTGGCGGCTGCTGGCCTTGACCTTTTGCGCCTCGACATGCTCGGCATCGAATTGCAGCACCTGGGCGTTGTGGTGGTCGAGCCAGACGACGGCGTGGAACAGGGACATGACGGTTCTCCGGTGTCGGCGCCTGCGTCGGGCGGGCGCCGGGTTGGCAAAGTGAAACGGGAAGGGGTGGGTGCCGGGCCGGCCGGCGCCTACATCGAGGCGGTACGCGGCTGGCTGCGCTCGCGCCGGCTTTCGCAGGCCACGCAGCGCAGGGCCTGCGGCTCGAGCTTCAGCCGGGCCAGCGGGATCTCGGCCTCGCAGTCGGCGCACAGCCCGTAGTGGCCGCTCTCCAGCCGTGCCAGGGCAGCGTCGATGGCGGCCAGGCCCAGCACCTCGCGGTCGGCGATGGCCAGGTCGACCTCGCGGTCGGCGTCGCGCTGCGGGGCGTCGTCGCCGTCCTGCAGCAGCACCTCGCGGGCATGCTCGGCGCGGGTCTGCCCGGCAAGGTGGCCCAGGCGCTGGGCCTCCAGCTGCTCGCGGCGGGCGGCCAGGGCCGCGTGCAGCGCCGTCTTGTCTTGACCACTGAGGTGGGTGCTCATGGCGTATCTCCTTGAACCCACTGTGGCACCGGGGCGGCCGGCCGTGGTTGATGCCGGTCAAGCCGTGTCGGCCTGCCTACAATCGTCCTCCCTCCTGCTGCAGCCCGCACCCCGCGCGCGATCCGTCCGACCATGACTGCCCCCTCGCCCCTGCTGCCCGCGCACTGTGATGTGCTGGTGGTGGGCGCCGGCCCGGCCGGCAGCGCCTGCGCGCAATGGCTGGCCCGCGCGGGCGTGGACGTGGTGCAGGTCGACCAGCAGGTGTTTCCGCGCGACAAGATCTGCGGCGACGGCCTGATCCCCGATGCCCACCACGCGCTCGAGCGCCTGGGCGTGCTGCAGGAGGTGATGGCCCTGGCCCAGCCGGTGGCGCATGTGGGCTGCATCGGCCCGCGCGGCGGCCGCGTGGACGTGCCGGGCCGCCTGGCCGTGCTGCCGCGCCGCCAGCTCGACCACATCCTGCAGCGCGCGGCCGAGCGCGCCGGGGTGCGTTTTTTCGCCCCCTGGCGCTTCGAGGCCCCGCTGCTCGACGGCACGGGTGAGGCCGCCCGCGTGGCCGGTGCCCGGCTCAGGGCCCCAGGCGGCGAGCAGGTGCACGAGCTGCGCGCGCGCTGGGTGGTGCTGGCCACCGGCGCGGCGCCCAAGGCGCTGCAGGCCGCAGGCGTGTGCGAGCGCCACACGCCCAGCGGCATTGCGCTGCGCGGCTACGTGAAGAACGAGGCCATGGCCACGCGCATCCGCGCGCTCGAGGTGGTGTGGCACAAGCGCCTGCGCCAGGGCTATGGCTGGATCTTTCCGTGCCGCGACGGCGTGTTCAACATCGGCGTGGGCCTGGCCCACAGCCATGACCAGGCCGCCGACGGCCGCGGCTCGATGCAGGACGTGAACCTGCGCGAGATGTTCGCCGCCTTCACCGAGGTGCACCCGCATGCCGCGCAGCTGATGGCCGGCGGCACCGTGGTGGGCGAGCTCAAGGGCGCGCCGCTGCGCTGCTCGCTGGAAGGTGCACGCTGGAGCCGGCCCGGCCTGCTGGTCACCGGCGAGGCCGCCGGCAGCACCTATGCCTTCACCGGCGAGGGCATCGGCAAGGCCATGGAGACCGGCCTGCTGGCCGCCGACGCGCTGCTGGGCGATCGCGGCACGGCACCCGCCGGTGCCGCCACCGATACCGCGGTGCGCCAGGCCTACGAGCACAGCCTGGCCGCGCTGAAGCCACGCTTCGATCTGTACGAGCGCGCCAACCGCGTCAACCACCACCCCTGGCTGGCCGATCTGCTGATCTGGCGCGCCAACAAGAGCGCGCGCATCCTGCGCCGCATGGCCGGCGTGCTGGAGGAGACCGGCAACCCCGGCAACCTGGTCAGCCTGCGCGGCATCGCCAAGCTGTTCATCCCGGGCCTCTGAGCCTGTTCCCACCCCGCGAGGAGCGTGCCGCGATGTGTCAGCTGATGGGCATGAACGCGAACACGCCCACCGACGTGATGTTCTCGTTCGCCGGCCTGGCCACGCGCGCCAGCGAACACAAGGACGGCTTCGGCATCGCCTTCTTCGAGGACAAGGGCGTGCGCCTGTTCGTCGACCCCGAGAGCGCGCTGCACTCGCCGGTGGCCGAGCTGGTCAAGCGCTACCCGATCCGCAGCAGCCATGTCGTCGCCCACATCCGCAAGGCCACGCAGGGCCGGGTGATGCTGCAGAACACCCACCCCTTCGTGCGCGAACTGTGGGGCCGCTACTGGGTGTTTGCCCACAACGGCGACCTGAAGGATTTCCGGCCGCGGCTGCACGGCAGCTTCCGCCCGGTGGGCGACACCGACAGCGAACACGCCTTCTGCTGGCTGATGCAGGAACTGGCCAAGGCCCATGCCAGCGTGCCCACGGTGGATGAACTCACGCACACGCTGGCCGAACTGCTGCCGCAACCGGCGCGCCACGGCAGCTTCAACTGCCTGCTCGGCAACGGCCAGGCGCTATGGGCGCACTGCAGCACCCACCTGCACTGGCTGGAGCGCCGCCACCCCTTCGGCGCCGTGCACCTGGCCGACGAGGACCTGAGCGTGGACTTCGCCCCGCACACCCAGCCAGGCGACCGCGTGGTCATCGTCGCCACCCAGCCGCTGACGCGCGGCGAGGACTGGACGGCCTTTGCGCCCGGCGAGCTACGCGTGTTTGTCGACGGCCAGGCCAGCCGGCGCTGAGCCGCGTGCCGGGCCCGGCCGCGGCCCCAGCGCCGGCACCAGGCACAGCAGCATGAACAGCAGCAGGAAGCGCGGCACGTCGACCAGCGTGTCGATCAGGCCGATGGTGGCAAAGGCGCCCAGCGCGGCCAGCAGCGCGGCGCCCTCGGTCCAGCCCTCGCGCAGGCGGCGCAGCGCCGCCGCCGTGCCGGCCAGCAGCAGCGCCAGCAGGGCCGCCGTGCCCAGCGCCCCCAGCTCGACATAGGTGCCCACCAGCAGCGACTTGGCATGCCAGGCCAGGTGGTCGTCGGAGGTGAAGGTCCAGTGGTCCATGCCGTCCTCGAAGCGGCCGTTGGCCAGCCACTGCCGGCCTTGCGCATCGAGCAGCGAGACATCGGTGATGTCCAGCGGCAGCGGCCCGCCGTTGTGCAGGCTCAGGCGCAGCGGGCGCGGCAGGCGGCCGGGGCCGTCGGCCGGCGCGCGCAGGCGCAGCGACAGCTGCTGCCAGCCACCCTCCAGCGGCGTGTTGCTGGCGCGGGCACGGCTGCAGTCGAACGAGGCGATGATCCACTTCTGGCACAGCCCCACCTCGGGCGCGCCGGGCGGGCGGGCCTTGGCGGCCGCGCTGGCGGTGGCCATGGGCGCATCGGTGCGGGCGCGCCAGCGCAACGTGAGCGCCAGCTCGGTCATCGCGGGCACGGTGACCACCTGGTCGACAAAGTACGCATAGCCCGCGCTCAGGCGCAGCGCGGTGCCGCCGTCGTCCAGCGCCACCAGGCGATGGCTGGCGGTGGGCTTGGCGCCGGTGGCGGCGGCGCGCCACAGCCACAGCTCGGCAAAGCGCCCGGCGCCCATGCCCAGCAGCTGCGCGGCCGGGCTGTTGTCCACCAGGCTCAGGCCGGCGGCCCAGTGGCGCTCGCGGATGCCCACGTCGGCATCCAGCGCGGCCAGGCGCTGCTGGGCGAAGCTGCCACCCAGGATCGGCCAGGACACCACGGCCACCAGCAGCAGCGCCGCCAGCCCGCTGGCCGCGCGCAGCCAGCGTCCCTGGCCGGCCAGCAGCTGGCCCGCCACCAGCAGCAGCACGGCCAGCAGGCCGGCCGCCTGGCCGCCGCGCGAGTAGGTGACCATCAGCGCGTACACCGCGCCGGCCAGCAGCGCCAGGCCCGGCAGCAGCCGCCACCAGGGCACCGGCGGCAGCAGCCGCTGCAGCAGGAAGGGCAGGGCACAGGCGATGTAGCACTCCACATACGCGCCGCCCAGGCTCATGTCGGAGAAGGGCCCGGAGATGCGGTACTGGCTGCCGAAATCCAGCAGGTAGCTGAAGGCCATGCGCTCGGCCAGCACCCAGGCCACGGTGGCGGCCAGGCCCAGGCTCATGCCCCAGCCGAAGGCCGCGCCCACCGGCGCGCCGCGCGCCTGCAGTCGCCGGCCCAGCATGTACAGCAGGCCGGCCCACAGCGCGCCCTTGGCCACGCGCAGGGCGTTGAACGGGCTCATCGGCTGCGCAAAGGCATCCAGCGCCAGGCCCGGCCACGGCCACAGCGTGCGCGCCACGCCGATGGCCATCACCACCAGCACGGCGGCCAGCGCCCAGGTGCTGGCCGTGGCGGCGGGCCGCTGCGCACGTGGTGCGGGCGGCAGGCGGGCCCAGGCCACGGCCAGGCCCAGCGCCAGCAGCGCGTCAAACTCGTCGGCGAAGCGGCGGCCGCTCCAGGGTGCCAGGTCCAGCACCGGCAGCGCGGCCGGCACCAGCACGAACAGCGCCACCGGCCGCCAGCTCACCAGCACCGCGGCGGCCAGCAGCAGCCCGCCCAGCAGCGGCGGATGCCACGGAAAACCCAGCAGCCAGAAGACGCATCCCGCGGCCACCGCCAGCGGCAGCAGCCAGCGCGCGGGTGAGGCCGGCGGCAGGGCGATGGCCTGCGGCGCGGCCGGCGGCATGGCAGCCGTCGGGTTGGCCGGCCGTGCAGCGGTGCCGGGCCGATGCAGGGC
>CAYPDO010000093.1:0-1823 GCA_964409495.1 uncultured Bordetella sp. | reverse complement strand
GCATGGCAGCCGTCGGGTTGGCCGGCCGTGCAGCGGTGCCGGGCCGATGCAGGGCTGGGGTGGCGTCAGGTGTGACAGCCGGTGTGTTGGCCGTTGTGTTGGCCGCCGCCCCATCCAGGCCGGCCAGCATGTCGAGCAGCCAGCGCGCCAGCGCGGCCGCGGCCGCGGCGATCAGCAGGTTGGTCGGGTCGGGGTGGGTGTCGGGCAGCAGCAGGCGGCCCAGTTCCACCACCAGGGCCAGCAGCGCGGCCAGCAGCGGCGCGAGCCCCGGCGCCCAGCGCCAGGCCCAGCCCAGCACGCCCAGCGGGGCATAGCCCAGCAGCGCCACCAGCAGGCTGAACAGGGCATGCGTCTCGGTGCTGTAGTAGTGGTAGTACAGCGGCAGCAGGCGCAGCGCCTGCCAGCGTGCACTGGCGCCATCCCAGTCGGCCTGGGCCAGGCCGGCCCAGCCGTAGGCCAGGGCCAGCAGCGGCAGATGGGCCAGCAGCAGCAGCGGTGTGCCGCGCCGCAGCAGCGCGCGGCACTGCGCCACCGACAGCCGGCGCAGCCGCGGCAGCAGTGCCGCGCCCAGTGCCACGCCGATGGCCCGGGTGAGCACCGAGGCGCCCTGGCTCACGCCCGAGGCCATGGCCAGCTGGCTCAGCTCGATGGCCAGGCCCAGCACGGCGCCGGCCAGCAGCATCGGCAGCGTGCGTGGCGGGCTGGATGCACGGCCGCGCCGTGTGGCCAGCCACAGGCCCACCGGCAGCATCGCCAGGGTCTCCACCAGCAGCTGGCCCAGCCGCAGCGGCCAGGCGCGCGTGGCCCCACCCGGCGCGAGCCAGGCGCCAACCAGCTCACCCTGCCAACGCGCCTGCCACTCGGCCGCGCTCAGCAGCAGATCGAACGGAAACAGCGCCAGCAGCCACAGCACAGCGAGGTAGACCGCGCCCAGCCAGCCCCAGTGCACGGCCGTGGCGCCGCGCTGCAGCGCCTGCCACGCGGCCTGCAGCCGGCCCGCAACGGCAAGGGCCAGCAGCGCGCCCAGCGCGGCGCCGATGGCTTCGGCCAGCAGGTCGTTGCGCGACACGGTGCGTGGCGGAAAGAACAGCTGCGCGAACTCCACCAGCACGGCCAGCGCCAGCGCCAGCAGCCAGGCCAGCACGGCAGGCCCCAGGGCCGGGCGGCGTCGGCCAGCCAGCGCCAGCGTGCCCAGCAGGCCCAGCGGCAGGTAGAGCACGCCGTTGGCGATCCAGTCGGCGCGCTGCTGCACGCCCAGCTGCAGCAGCGGGATCTGGCTGAAGCGCAGCCAGGCCTCGTCGAGCGGCAGCGCGCGCCACTCCCAGGGCACCAGGCTGCCGTAGACCACGAAGGCCATCCACAGGGCCCACGCCAGCCGGGCAGGCGGCGCTGTCACCGCCGCGGAATTCGGGAGGGGCCCCTGGCGGGGTACTTCAAGCCGGGGCACGGGCGGTGGGTCTGCAGCGATGGATGAAAAGTCAGTCTAGCGCAGCGCCGTGATGGCACCCCCGCACCGCGGGGGTGGGGTCCGCCCGCAGGGCGGCGTGGGCGCGGCCAGCGCTCTGCGACACTCGTTGCCCGTTCTCCCGCGCCGACGCAGTACATGACCAACGCCTTGATCGCGCCCACGCTGCCCACCCCCCGCTTCGACAGCTTCTACCGCCACGCCGAGCTCACGCGCCTGCTGCAGGACTACGCCGCGGCGCGGCCGCAGCTGGTGCAGCTGAGCTCGCTGGGCAAGAGCCACGAGGGCCGCGACATCTGGCTGCTGACGCTGACCAACACCGCCAATGGATTGAAGAAAACCTTCACGACGGATGCGG
>CAYPDO010000092.1:0-10966 GCA_964409495.1 uncultured Bordetella sp. | reverse complement strand
GCAGCTCGTTGATGGCGATGCTGGCGCGCAGCATGTAGCGCACGCGGTGCGGCAGCACGCTCCAGTTGATCGGCTTGGTGATGAAGTCGGTGGCGCCCACCTCGAAGGCGCGTTCGATCGAGGGCGTGTCGTCCAGGCCGGTCATCATGGCCACCGGCACGCGGTTGCCGCCCGGCAGGGCGCGCAATGCGGCGCAGGCCTCGAAGCCGTCCATGCGCGGCATGCTCACGTCCATCAGCACCAGGTCGGGCATCTGCTCGACCACGGCCTCCAGCGCGGCCTGGCCGTCGGCCGCCTCGACGATGCTGAAGCCGGCGCGGCTGAGCGTGGCACGCGTCAGGCGGCGCGCGCCGGCGTCGTCGTCCACCACCAGGATGCGGGCGCCCGTGGTCATGCTGCCACCCCCATCTCGGCACGCAGCAGCGGCCGCACGCGCTCCATCATGGCCACGGTGGCGGCCACCAGATCGCCCAGGCCACCGCCGTCGCCGCTCTTGGCCTGGCGCTCCAGGCGCTGGCACAGCTCGCCCAGCGACTTGGCGCCGACGTTGAAGCTGGCGCTCTTGAGCGCATGCGCGGTGCGCGCGAGCGTGGCCGTGTCGCCAGTGGCCATGGCCGCCAGCAGGGCGTCGACATGGCTGTCGCTCTCGTCCAGGTACATCTGGATCACCTCGTCGAGCACCGAGCCGTCGTCATCGATGGCGCGGATGTTGTCGAGCGCGCTGCGGTCGAGCAGGCCGCCCTTGGGCTCGGGTGGCGCCGCGGCCGCGGCCTCAGCCAGCTGCCGGGCATCGGGCGCGCACACGCAGCGCGCGGGCAGCCAGCGGCTCAGCACCGCGGCCAGTTGCGCCCGGGTGTAGGGCTTGGCCAGGTGGTCGTCCATGCCCGCGGCCAGGCACACCTCGGCATCGCCCACCAGGGCGTTGGCCGTGAGCGCGATGATCGGGATGCGCTGGCCCAGGCCGGCTTGCGTCTCGCGCTCGCGGATCGCGCGGCTGGCCGCGTAGCCGTCCATCACCGGCATCTGGCAGTCCATCAGCACGATGTCGAAGGCCTGGCCAGCGCTGGCCGCAGCCTGCAGCGCATCCAGTGCCTCCTGGCCGTTGGGCACGATCTCCCAGCGGCAGCCCAGGGCCTTGAGCATGTTGCGCGCCACCACCTGGTTGACGCCGTTGTCCTCGGCCAGCAGCACGCGCGCATCCAGGCGCGTGGCCACCGCCGGCGCGGCGGGCGCCGGCGCGGCAGCCTGGTCGCCCAGGGTCTGGGCCAGCGCGCGGAACAGCTCGGTGCGCTTGACCGGCTTGCTCAGGTAGGCGCCGATGCCGGCCTCGCGGGCCCGCGCCAGCTCCTGCGGCGAGTGCAGCGAGGTCACCAGCACCAGGCGCACCTCGTGCAGCGCCGGGTCGGCGCGCATCGCGCGGGCCAGCTCGATGCCGTCCATGCCCGGCATCTTCATGTCGATCAGCGCGATGTCGAAGGGCTCGCCCTGGGCATGCGCCTCGCGCAGCCGGCGCAGCGCCTCGAAGCCGTCGGGCGCGGTGGCGCAGCGCATGCCGCCGGCGCGCACATGACCGTCGAGGATGTCGCGGTTGGTGGCGTTGTCGTCCACCACCAGCACATGGCGCCGGCTCAGCGCGCCGGGGTGCGGCACCGCGGGCACGCTGGTGGCGGGCACCAGCGGCAGCGTGAACCAGAAGGTGGAGCCTTCGCCGGGCGTGCTGTCCACGTCGATCTGCCCGCCCATCAGCTCCACCAGGTTGCGCGAGATGGCCAGGCCCAGGCCGGTGCCGCCGAAGCGGCGCGTGGTGGAGCCGTCGGCCTGCGCAAAGGCCTTGAACAGGCGCGAACGCGTCTCGGGGCCCAGGCCGATGCCGGTGTCGTGCACCGAGAAGCGCAGCGTGCCGGCGTCCTGGCGCTGCACGTCGATCAGCACCTCGCCATGGTCGGTGAACTTCACCGCATTGCCGATCAGGTTGGTGAGCACCTGGCGCAGGCGGAAGGGATCGCCGCGCACGGCGCCGGGAATGCGCTCGTCGATGCGGCAGGCGATCTCCAGCTGCTTGGCATGGGCGCGCGGGGCCAGCAGCTGCACCACGTCCTCCACCGCCTGGTAGAGGTCGAAGTCCAGCGACTCGGTCTCGAGCTTGCCGGCCTCGATCTTCGAGAAGTCGAGGATGTCGTTGATGATCGACAGCAGGGTCTCGCCCGAGCTGCGCACGGTCTCGACGAAGGGCCGCTGCTGCGCGTCGAGCGGGGTTTCCAGCAGCAGCTCGGTGAGGCCCAGCACGCCGTTCATCGGTGTGCGGATCTCGTGGCTCATGTTGGCCAGGAACTCGCTCTTGGCACGGCTGGCGGCCTCGGCATCGGCAATCGCCTGGCGCAGCTCGGCCTCGCGCTCGCGCAGCTGCTGCTCGGCCAGCGCGCGCTGGGTGACATCGAAGAACACGGTGTACACGCCCACCACCTGGCCCTCGTCGTTGACGTCGGGCACATGGCGGCCCGAGTGCCACACCGGGTTGCCCAGGCGGTCGGTGCGCTGGCGTTCCAGCGGCACCTCCTCGCCGGCCAGCGCGCGGCGCAGGCGTGGCTCGATGTCGGCGAACACCGCGTCGCTGACCAGCTCGCGCACCGCATGGCCCACCACCTGCTCGGCCGGCATGCCCAGCCACTGCTCCTGAGCACGGTTGACATAGCGGTAGTGCAGATCGGCGTCGATGTAGGACACCGTGATCGGCATCTGGTCGAGGATGATGCGCAGCCGGCGCTCGCTGCACTGCGCCACCTCCAGCGCATGCTGCTCGGTGCTGACGTCCTGCGCCAGCAGCTGGCAGCCCACGGCCATGCCCAGGTCGTCGCGCAGCGCCACCAGCTCGATGGCCAGCCAGCGTTCACGCTGCCCGGTGCGCAGGTGGCCCAGGCGCAGGCGCTGCGGCGTGCCGCCCATCGCCGCCTCGAGCGCCACGGTCAGGCGCGCGGCATGCGTGGGCCCGAACACCTCGGTCACCGCCAGGCCCTGCAGGTGGGCGCGGCTCACGCCCAGCCACTGCGCCAGGGCCTCGCTGGCGGCCACGCAGCGCCGGCTGCGGTCAAGCGTGGCGGTGAGCAGCGGCAACTCGGCCAGCACCATGCCGGCGCTGCGCTCGGGCGCCGCTGCGGCGGCGGGCGGCCTGCCACGGCCCCAGGCGGCGGCCAGGCAGGCCAGCAAGGCCAGCGCGGTGGGCAGCACCAGCGGATGCAGTGCCGACAGCACCGGCAGCGCGGCCAGCTGGCGCGCCAGCGCCAGGCCCAGCAGCAGCAGGGCCGCGGCGGACAGCCAGGCGGCCCGCCCGGTGCGGCGGCGAAAACTCTGGCTCGGGCTCATCGGGCACCTCCATGGCTGGCCAGACAGGGTGCATCGGCCGGTCTGGCCGATGCGGTGGCGCAGGGTGGGGCCGATGCCGCGGCCGGGCGTGCGGGCAGGCCGGCCGCCACCGGCACCAGTGCCAGATCGAAGCTGGCGAACGCGGCGTTGTCCAGCGCCAGGCGCTGCGGCAGGCCGGCCAGCAGGCCCAGCACACGGGCCACGCCCTTGCTGCCCACCACCAGCGGGTGGGCGGCGCGGTGCGGCGCCAGGTCGGCCACGGCGCGCGCGATGCGCGCCACGAAGTCGGCCTCGCCCTCGCCGCCCGGTGGCGTGTGGCCGGCCTCCAGGCAGGCCTGGGTCTCGGCGATCGGGCGCAGGTTCCAGTCGCCCAGGCGGCGCTCGCCAAAGCCGGGCATCACCATCACGGGCACCCCGCCCAGTGCGGCGGCCAGCACCGCGGCGGTCTCGCGGGTGCGCTTGAGGTCGCTGCTGATCAGCAGCCGTGGCCGCGGCAGCAGGCTGCACACCTGGTCGGCAGCGGCCAGCGCCTGCCGGCGGCCGGTGTCGGTGAGCGGCAGATCGAGATCGCCGCCACAGCGCAGACCGGCCGCATTGGCGGCGGTGGCGCCGTGCCGCACGAAATACAGCGGCGGCACGCCGGGAGTCGAGGTGTACTGCATGAGAAAACGCTTTCAAGCAGAGCCGGCCGATGGCCCAGGGCCGGCCGGTGCCGGCGTGGCGCGCCGGCGGGTGCTGCAGGGCATCGGCGCAGCGCGCTGATGGGTGCGGCAGGGCATCAGCGCAGCGCGCTGATGGGTGCGAACGGGATCGGGCTGCCCGGGTAGGCCTCGCGCTGTGGCGCGTGCAGCACGCTCCACTCGCCCTGCGGCGCGCCGTCGCCCTCCAGCCACTGGCGGATGAACCAGATGTGGTTGCGGTCGGCCAGCAGCGGCGCATGGCCGGTGTCGGGGATGTGCATCAGCGTGATCGGCCGGCGCCGCGACATGCGCGCGATGGTGCTTTCAAACAGCGCATCCGACTGCATGCCGTGGATCAGCATCACCGGGCACTGCACATGGCGCCACTCGGCCCACTGCAGCAGGCTGCGCTGCGCGTCGCGGCGATAGGCCTGCATGGCGCGCACATCGTGGCGGTAGATGCGGCCGCTTTCCTCGTCGCTCCACTTGGTCTGGTGGAAGGTGAGGTTGAAGCGGATGTCCTCGCCCACCGGGCCATCGTTCTTCTGCGAGGCGCCCACCTTGCGCAGCAGGTCCGACGGCTGGCGGAACACATAGTGCCGGGCGATGGTGTCGGCGCGGCGGCGGCGGCGGCGCGCCGGGATGTGCGGCCCCACGTCGTTGAGGATCAGGCGCTCCACCAGGCCGGGGTGCTGGGCCATCATCGCGATGGTGGCGCTGCCGCCCATCGACGAGCCCAGCACCGTGACCGGCCGGCCACCCAGATGGGCGATCATCTGGCGGATCTGCTCGGCATAGGTGGGCAGCGAGTAGTCGCCCTCGGCGGCCAGCCAGCCCGAGCGGCCGCGGCCCAGCCAGTCCATGCACACCACGCGCCAGCGGTCGCTCAGATCGCTGGCCAGGTAGGAGAAACGCATCGCCACATTGGCCACGCCGCCGCAGCACAGCAGCACCGGCGCATCGGCCGGGCCCCAGGCGGTGTAGGCCACGCTCACCGGGTAGGGCTTGCGCAGGCGGCGCGGCGTGGCCGGCTGCAGCCGCACCGGATGCACATACTGGAAATGCTCGAGCGAGAACTGGCCGTGGAAGCGGCCGACCACGCGACTGGCCAGGGCCATGTAGTCGTTCCAGCTCGACAGCTCGCGGGCGCGCTGGCGCACCGGGGGTTCCCAGGCCACGTCGACCAGCTCGCCGGGCACGGTGTCGCCGGCGAAGTCGTCGCGCGCAACGATGGAGAGCGCAGGCTTCATGTCAGGCAGCCTCCGCAACGGCCGGTGGCGCAAAGGGCGCGGCGGCGCAGGCTGGGGCCGGGATCCGGGCGGCCGGAGCTCGGCAGTGGGTGGGCCGGGGCCACGGCGCAAACCGTGGGCGACGGGTGCGGCAAGAAGAACGGCATCGGGTACGACATCGGGTACGGCATGAAAGCGGCGGGTGGCCGCCGCGGGCTGCAGGGTGCAAAAGCTTGGGGGCGGATGACCGCGGGGCCATCCTGGGTCGTCATTTCTGACGGCCGGTAAGGCGTCTATCGGCCCCTCCCCACAAACGCTTGAGTGGTTTCCAACGCGTTTTTTTCGGCATTGACCGATTCGTGACGGTGTTCAAGTCCTGACTGCGGGCGTCGATAACCCCGCACAACAGGCTTCAAGCCCTTCCCCATGGCCATGGGCCTTGCAGTGGAGATGTAGGAATCACATGGAATCGACCCAACGCCGCATGTTCGTGGTGGCCGTGCTGGTCTGCGGCTTTGCCGTGGGCATGGCCGGGCTGCTGAACTTCTTCAAGTACCGCAGCACGGCGATGAACATCGTGAAGGAGCGCCTGCTGGTCACCGGCCGCAGCGTGGAGAACAGCGTCAACTCCTCGCTGGCGCTGGGCATGCAGTTCGGCGACATCGGCACGCTGCAGGCCACGCTCGAACGCGAACGCGCCACCGATGACCTGATCGAGGGCATCGACGTGTTCGACACCGACGGCCGCATGCTCTACAGCACCGACCGCCTGCGTGCCAACCGCCCGGTGCCCACCGCCTGGCTGAGCACGGCACGCAAGTCGGGCCCGGTGGACTGGTTCGTCGACGAGGACCGCGCCGCCGCGGCCGGCATGTCGATCGAGAACTCCTTCGGCCTGACGCTGGGCTACCTGGCGGTGCGCTTCGACGCCGACCGCGTGCGCGACGGCGCCTGGACCGTGGGCCGCGACATCGCGCTGGCCTCGCTGGGCGTGTTTGCGGTGGCTGCGGCGCTGGCCTCGGTGCTGCTGATGCGCGTGATGCGCGGCCTGGGCCGCGATGTCGAGGGTGTCGAGGCCGCGCTGCGCTCGGGCGATGCCAGCCGGGCCTCGGCCAGTGCGGTGCGCGGCCACTTCGGCCCGGCGCTGCGCAAGTTCTTCGACACCGTGCGCCATGCCGAGACCGAGATCGCCGACCTGCAGGCCCGCCTGCACCGCGGGAGCCAGCCATGAACGACCATTACCTTCGCCGCATCTACCTCAAGCTGGCCGGCGTGGTGACGCTGGTGGTGCTGCTGGCCCTGGCGGCCAATGCCGCGCTGACCCAGCGCACCTTCGAGCAGGCGCTGGCGCCCGAGGTGGCCAAGAAGGCCATGAGCGTGGGCGCCTCGATCCGCGGCCTGGTGCTCAAGGCCGCCGAGAACGGCATCGGCTTCAGTGAGCTCTACGGCGTGGAGCAGCGTTTCGCCGACGTCAAGAACGAGGCCCCCGAGGTGGCCTATCTGGCGCTCACCGACACCGAGGGCCGCGTGCTGTACCAGCATGCCACCCCGCCTGACGGGGCCGAGCAGTTCTTCCGTAGCGCGTCGACGCTGCGCCTGCTTGGCGCACCCGAGGCCGCCGCGCCGCCGCTGCGCATCGGCAGCCAGTACATGGTGACGCTGCCCATCGTCGGCACCGAGGGCCCGCTGGGCCTGCTGCACCTGGGCGTGGATGCGCGCTTCGTCAACGCGCTGGTGCTGGACATGCTGTTCGACGTGCTGGTGGTGCTGGTGGTGTCGCTGTTCTTCACGCTGGAACTGCTGCATTTCATGGCCGGCGCGCGGCTGGATGCCTCGCTCAAGGCCTTGGGCGAGGCCTTCGAGCGCGGCGCCTCGGGCAACTTCCTGACCCGCCGCGACCGCCGCAACGAGCTGGCCTTCGGCGGTCTGCTGCGCCTGATGGATGCCACGCTGGAGCGCGTGAACGGCGCCTATGCCGCGCTGGGCCATGCCGTGGACGCCGGCCGCCGCGTGCCGGCGCACGAGCGCCAGCCCGGCTTGGCCAAGGCCCAGGCCGGCCTGCAGGCGCTGGGCGAACGCTACCGCTTCGGCACCGAGCCGCCCAGCAACCGGCTGGAGGAGGGCGACCTGGCCAAGATCCGCGCGCCGCTGTTCATGTTCATCCTGGCCGAGGAGCTGACACGGCCCTTCCTGCCGGGCTATGTGAAGGAGCTGCTGGTGCCGGTGTCGTGGCTCTCGCCACAGATGATGGTGGGCCTGCCGATCGCGCTGTTCATGCTGATCGTGGCCATCGGCCAGCCCTTCTTCGGCGTGTACTGCGAGCGCGTGGGCCACCGCCGCACCATGCTGCTGGGCGCCGGCATCGCCGCCGCCGGCTTCGTGGCCAGTGCCATGGCCCACAGCGTGCTGGACCTGCTGCTGTGGCGCAGCCTGTGCGCGCTGGGCTACGGCATGGTGTTCGTGGCCGGCCAGGCCTTCGTGCTCGACCATGCCACGGCGGCCAACCGTGCGCGCAGCTTCGCGCTGTTCGTCGGCGCCATCATGGCGGCCACGGTGTGCGGCCCGTCGATCGGCGGCATCCTGGCCGACAACGTGGGCACGCGCCCGTCCTTCGTGGTGGCGGCGGTGCTGGCCGCGGCCTCGATGGCGGTGATCCGCCTGCTGCCCGACGCGCGCGACGTGCCCGGCAACCGCGGCCCGGCACGCCTGCCGCGCCTGGCCGACATCGTGGCGCTGGCCACCAACCGCCGCTTCATGACCGTCACCGGCCTGGCCGCAATGCCGGCCAAGATCCTGCTCACCGGGCTGTGCTTCTACCTGGTGCCGCTGTATGTGGTGTCCATCGGCGACAGCCAGGCCATGGCCGGGCGCATCGTGATGATCTACGGCGTGGTGATGGTGGTGATGGCGCCGGTGACGGCCGCGCTGGCCAGCTCGCGCGAGCGCATGAACTGGCTGGTGGGCGGCGGCCTGGTGCTCTCGGGCCTGGGCGGCACGCTGATGCTGGCCGGCCAGGCCGTGGGCTGGGTGTTTGCCGCGGTGATCCTGGTGGGCGTGGGCCAGTCGCTGTCGATCTCGGCGCAGAGCGCGCTGGTCACCGAGAACTGCGAGGCCGAGATCGCGCGCCTGGGCGACGGCACCGTGTACGGCGTCTACCGCCTGCTCGAGCGCCTGGGCAATGCGCTGGGCCCGCTGATCGCCGCCGCGCTGGTCACCAGCATCGGCTACCGCAACAGCTTCGTGGCCATCGGCGCGGGGGTGCTGCTGTGCGGCCTGCTGTTCCTGGGGGTCACGCGCGGGCGTGCCCAGCCGATGCTGGTGCCAGCCTGAACATGGCCGCGGTGTCTGCACCGGCGGCCGATCAATCCAAGGAGTTCCACATGTCGTCCCACCCCACCCGCCGCCACTGGCTGGCCACGGCCGCCTGCGGCGCCGGTGCACTGGCGCTGCCGGCCTGGGCCCGGCCCGGTGGCACCCGCACGCCGCGCATCTACGCCATCACCTTCCGCGGCATGACCGATGTGGAGAAGGGCTTCGAAGACTACTTCGCCACGCGCAAGGTGGCGGTGGACATCACCTACCGCGACCTCAACCGCGAGGCCGGCCGCATGCCGGGCTTCCTGGACGAGATCCGCAGCACGCGGCCCGACCTGGTGTACGCCTGGGGCACCTCGGTGACGCTGGGCGTGGCCGGCCCCTTCGACGCGCCCGCGCGCGGCGCCTTCATCCACGACATCCCGGTGGTGTTCACGCTGGTGGCCGCGCCGGTGCTGGCCAAGATCGTGGCCGACACCCGGGCGCCGGGACGCAATGTCACCGGCGTCACGCATGTGGCGCCCACCGAGGCGCAGATCCGCGCGATGGCCGCGTACCGGCCGTTCCAGACGCTGGGCGTGCTGTACACGCCCACCGAGAAGAACTCGGTGGTGGTGCTGGAGGAGATCCGCCGCCTGGGCCGCGAGCGCGGCTACCACACCGTGGAGCGCACCTTCCGGCTGGACGCCGGGCGCAAGCCCACGCCCGAGGGCGCGGCCGAGCTGGTGCACGAGCTCAAGGAGGCCGGCGCGCAATGGCTGTACCTGCCGCCCGACAGCTTTCTGGGCACGCTGGCCGAAGGTGTGATCATCCCGGCAGCCATGGAGGCCGGCCTGCCGACCTTCGCGTCCACCGAGCAGCTGATGCAGGCCGGCGCGCTGTCGGGCCTGGTCAGCCGCTACTACAACGTGGGCCAGTTCACCGCCTACAAGGCCGAGCAGATCCTGGTGGGCAAGGTGCCCGCAGGCACCGTGCCGGTGGAAACGCTCAAGCGCTTCTCGTACCAGATCCGCATGCCCGCCGCGCGCCGCCTGAAGCTGCCGCCGCCGCTGCCGATGATGGCCTATGCCGAGCTGATCGGCTCGGACACCATCGTCTCGCAATAGCTGGCGCAGCCGCTCAGCCGGCCACGCTGACGACGATCTTGCCCGCCACCGTGCGCTCGCGCATGGCACGCAGCGCCGCCACGGCCTGGTCGAAGGCAAACACCGCGCCCACCGGTGGACGCAGCACGCCCGCCTCGGCCAGGCGGGCGACGGCCTGGCGGTTCTCCAGCGCGCGTTCGGGATGCTGGCGGCCGTATTCACCGGCCCGCACGCCGTGCACCGTGAGGCCGCGGTTGAGCAGGCGCTGCAGCTTGAGCTGCGGCAGCCGGCCGCTGGCGAACCCCAGCACCAGCAGGCGCGCCCCGTAGGCGCAGCAGCGCAGCGAGGCGTCGAACAGCTCGCCGCCCACCGGGTCGGCCACCACGTCTACCCCGCGGCCGGCGGTGGCGGCCAGCACAGCCTCGGCCAGGGTCTCGTCGCTGCGCAGCACCACCACACCCTGCGCCGCCAGGGCCTGCAGGCGCTCGGGCTGGCTGGCGCTGGCGATCACGCGGGCGCCCAGGTGCAGGCCCAGCTGCACACAGGCCATGCCCACGCCGCCACGCGCGCCATGCACCAACAGCGTCTCGCCGCGCTGCAGCCGGCCCACCCGCGCCAGCGCCACCCAGGCGGTCAGGCCGGTGACCATGTGCGCCGCGGCTTCGTCCAGCGACAGGCCGGCCGGGCAGGGGTGCAGCGCCGCGGCGGGCAGCACCACCTCCTGCGCCAGGCCGCCGGTCTTGCTGCCGAAGCACAGCGTCTGCCCGGGCTGCAGCCCGGCCGGGCCGAACCCGCCACCCGCTGCGCCGGCGGCCACGCCGGCGCCCACCTCCAGCACCTCGGCCACGCCCTCCATGCCCGGCACAAAGGGCAGCGGCGGGCGCAGGTGGTACAGGCCCTGGGTCATCAGCAGATCAGGAAAGTTCAGCGCCACGCGCAGCACGCGCAGGCGCACCTCGCCAGGCGCCAGCGGCAGGCGCGGCTGCGGCAGCCAGGCCAGGCCCGACAGGTCGTCGGCCAGGTGCTGGCACACCAGGGCCACGGGCAGGCCGGCAGCGGCGGCGGCAGAAAGATCGGGGGTCTCGGCAGGCATGGGCCAGTCTAGCCAGCAGCACCGTCCGGGCCTGCGACACCTGGGCGACACCCGGCCTGGGCAATTGCCCCATGGCGGGCGCGGCCGGGGCTGGGCAGCATGCGCTGCACGCCCGCCACGCCATCCGCACCCCCATGACCCCACCCCCCGCCCTGGCCGCCGCCGATCTGCACCCCTTCACCGGCCTGGACGTGCCCACGCTGC